>JAJSAA010000200.1 GCA_024274995.1 Deltaproteobacteria bacterium | reverse complement strand
TCCATCTTGCCCTGCGCGCGGTGTGGGAGGTAATTGGTCTGGCCAATAAGTATATTGTTGAAAATGCCCCCTGGGAACTGGCCAAGGTTCCAGATAGACGTCCGCGTCTTGAGGAGGTTATCTATAATCTCTTGGAGACGTTACGCCTCATCGCTCTGCCCCTGCATGCCGTAATGCCGGCCACCGCCGCCCGGATTTTTGCCATTCTGCAAATTGAAGCTACCCCTGACCTGAGTGTTCAGGGGAAATGGGGCGGTATTCTGCGCCCAGGGGTGAAAACCACCCTGCGAGGAGCGCTCTTTCCCCGTTTAGATGATAAGGGTAAGAAACAGGAGACAGCCGCCAACGGCGGCGCTAATAAGAAGGTTGAGGATAAGGACGGGCAGGGCCTTGATTTTGATGAATTCCAGCGTCTTGACCTGCGAGTGGGGCAGATTACTGCCGCTGAACGTATACCCAAGTCGGAGCGTTTGCTGAAACTCACCGTGGAGGCCCCGGAGGCCCGAACTATTGTCGCTGGGATTGCCAAATCGTATCAGCCGGATGAGATTATCGGCCGCCAAGTGATTATTGTTGCCAATCTCAAGCCCGTTAAATTGATGGGGGTGGTTTCGCAGGGCATGGTGCTGGCCGCCAGGGATGAAGACGGCCGTTTAATATTGTGAACGGTGTCCGACACCGTGCAGCCGGGCAGTAAAGTGGCCTGATGGCAGCCCGGAGGATAACAGGGCCCCAGACCCTGGAGATATTGGAGCGTCAGAGTGCCTTTATGCCCCTGAAGCGCCTGAGAATACACGATAAATCCCGGCATCTGGCCGGTCTTTGCCTGCTGCGGGCCGAGACCGAGCTTGACCATGACGCCCTTAGTCGTGCTATAATAAATTCATGCGAGGAACAGGGCGGCTTTTGCCTTGCTGACGGCGGTCGGGCGGTAGACAGCAGCCGGGACAGGAAACTCAGGGCGCCAGCCTCAATCCCCTGTCAGGTAAGTGTTGAGGAAAAGATTCAGCTCTTTGGTTTTCTTAAAAAAAGGTAATTATAATGGATGCGCCAGCGGATAAAAATAGCGGCCCGCGGATAATCTGTATCAGCAGCGGCAAGGGCGGGGTCGGCAAGACCTCGGTAGCGGTTAATGTCTCCAGCGCCATGGCCCGGGAGGGTAAAAAGGTGCTGCTGGTGGATGGTGATCTGGGCTTGGCCAATGTGGATATCGTGCTGGGAATAAATGCTCGGCATACCCTGCGTGAGGCGGTGGAAAACGGCATGCCACTCATGGATATTCTGGTGCGGATTGACCAGAACTTTTTCGTTTTACCGGCTAGCTCCGGAGTTCCAGAGATGGCCAGCCTGGCCTATGAAGAGCAGGCCTTTCTCACCAGTGCTCTGGAGGAGGTGGCCGGCACTTTTGATTATGTATTACTTGATACGGCGGCTGGTATTGGCGATTCTGTCCTTTGGTTTAATCAATGGGCCGATAATAATATTGTGGTAATGTCGCCTGATCCCACCTCCATGACTGATGCCTACGCCCTGATTAAGGTCTTGAACAAACAATATGATAAAAGCGTTTTTCATCTGTTGATTAACAGCGTTAAAAGTAAAAAAGAGGGGCGGGAGGTCTTTAACGGCATCGCTGCGGTACTGAAAAAATTTCTGGATATTGAACCAGCGCTTTTGGGAATTATCCCGCAAGATACTCATGTCAGCCGGGCTATCAGGACGCAGAAACCCTTTGTTAATAACAACCCTGAGGCGAAGGCCAGTAAGGCGGTACGCCAATTAGGCAAGGCTGTTTCTGCTCTGTAATCAAATAGACTATAAGGATATTTAACATGTTTGTATTTGCCAATTTTTTAAACGCGGTGGCCACCCTGGTGGATTTCGTGCTTTCAGCCTATATGTGGGTAGTTATCGGCCGGGCGGTTATCTCTTGGGTCAATGCTGACCCCTATAATCCCATTGTCCGTTTTCTCTATGATATTACCGAGCCAGTCCTGGTTCGTATCCGCCGTTTTCTTCCCGTAGTGGGCGGCGGCATAGATTTTTCGCCCATGATTCTGATTCTGGCAATTATCTTTTTACAGAGTTTTCTCGTGCCGACTCTGCATCGTCTTGCCATGAGTATGGGTTGATTTTGAACAGCTGCCAAATAAGAAGGTGTCTAACATGACTATATCACCGCAGGATATTCAATCTAAACAGTTTCATGTTCGTTTTCGGGGTTTTGATGTGGACGAGGTGGACGGTTTTCTGGAACAGGTGGCAGAGCATTATCTCATGGCCCTGGAGGAGAAACGGCTGCTGACTGAGCAGGTTGAAACCATGAGACAGGAGATGAATTCTCTGAAGAACGAAGAGCATTCTTTTAAAGATGCCCTTATCGCGGGTCAGAAGGTGGTAGATGAAATGAAACAGCGCGGCCGTGAACGGGCCGATGAATTGCTGTTTAAGGCCCGGCAGGAGGTGAAGGAGCTGAAGGATGCCGCCAATCAGGAGATTGCCGAGCTTGAGGGGCGGGTGGATGAACTGCGGGCCATGCAGGGCGAGTTGGCGGCTGATCTACGACGGGTAATTGACAACTATCTCGGTGGGATAGAACAAAATATTGACGGAGCGCCTGACCGGGTGAGGGCTGAAGATAATGAGTCGCAGGAGGAGGAAGCTTCGGTTCCAGATACCACGCCTGATCCTCCCTTGGATCTCGACGATCTTTACGAGAAGATAGATCTAAGTGCTGATGTGCTACCAGGATCCGAGATGGCGGCAGATATGGGGTTGCCCGATGAATTGCCCAAGGCCCCGGCTACTATCAGCCTCGATGCTGAGGTGTCTGAAATAACTATGCCTGACCTGGACAACGAAATCATGTTCACCCTGGAAGATCCCCTGGATAATGAGGAAATTGATATCACCATTGCCGGGGATAAAAAAAAAGATGATTGAGCATCCGCTCCTGGCCCAGGGGTGTCTGACCCAGAGTGACGATGGGGTATTGCTTAATGTCTATGTCCAGCCTAGGGCCTCAAGAGATGCCTTTGTCGGTATCCACGGGGAGTCCCTGAAACTTGTGGTTACCTCTCCGCCCGTTGATGGCAAGGCCAATGGCCGGGTAATCAAAATTTTAGCCAAACTTTTTCATATCTCCAAAGGTAGTATTATTCTGCTCCACGGTCAGCAGAGCCGTCATAAACGTCTTTTGCTCTCCGGCCTTGGCATAGATGATGTTCTGCCAGTTCTATCCGCAGTTATTCAGGTATAGGCTACAACGGCGGTTATGTTATCCTTGCCCCCATTATCATTGGCGGCCTTGATATATTCGGCGCAGGCCTCCTCGGGATTTGCCGCCTGACTGATGATGGCGGCTATTTTCTCATCGCTGACCATTGACCACAACCCGTCGGAGCAGATAGTTACCCGCTCACGGGGGGAGAGCGGCAGGCAATGGCATTCCGGATCCTCGCGAAAGGGGAAGCCGACGGCCCGGCTGACGATATTTCTGGCCGGCGGCGCTATTTGCTCTGTGTCTGTTGTGCAGCGCTTGAATTCGGCGGCGTAACTATGGTCATTGGTTACCTGTCGCAGACCGTTCTGGCCGGCAATATAGGCCCGGACGTCACCCACATGGCAGGTGTAGAGAGAGCCGTTATCAATTAAGGCGGTGATAAAGGTAGTACCCATGCCGGATAAATCCTCATGGTTGGCGGCCATGGCCATTATTTTGTCATTGACCCGGCACAGGCTGCTGATAAGCAGATGCTTGATTCCCTCTCGATTGCCCCTTACCTCCCTCAAGATCCGCGGGCTCAACAAATCAATCATTATTTCCACCGCCCGCCGACTGGCGACCTCACCGGCCTTATGACCGCCTATGCCATCGGCCACCATCATCAGGTTCAGACGGGGCAGGACGGCGAAACTGTCCTCGTTGGCTGCTCGGTGGCGGCCGGTATCGGTGCGGCCGCTGAACTGTATTGCCGCTTGCCGCCAGAACATTAATTTTCTTTTAAACGTAGCAAAGTTCATATATCATCATCCAAATTACGATTGCGCCATCATTTCTGCCGGCCAGAAAAATATAGGGCCGGGGGCCTGGGCAAAGGCTGCGGATACCATCCCCCCGGCCGTCCATAATATACTTGCAACAAGATTCTTTGATCTCCCATATCTTGATTAAATCATCGTCACAGCCGCTTATTATATATTTATTGTCCTCGGTTATAAAGGCCGCGTTTATCCGGTCATCATGGGCCTGAATGGTGTCGCGGCATTGGCCGTTCTGCCTGTCCCAGACCTTAATAATCCGGTCAGCGGCGGCGGAGATAAATGATAAACCATTGGCGGCCGCAGCAAGGGTGGTAATCGGCATGGCATGGGCGGGGGTTGTCCGGATGCAGCCCCCGTCCTGATCCCAGAAATGGAGGGTGCCGTTCTCGCTGCCAGTCACAAAGTCCAGGCCCTTATTGAAATAAATCAGGGAACGGATGGGGCCGGCCTGGGCTGCTTCAGTCTGACGAGTTGAGCCGCCGGAGAACTTAAAGGTCTGGATAAGGCCCGTATCACTGCCGACACTCAGCCGCTGATTGTCGGGGCTGAAGGCCAGGGCCGTAACCTGACCCTGAATTTTGTATTGCCGTTTATCGCCGTCAGGTAGCGAAATAATATCTATAATCCCGTTTCTGCCGCTTAGACCAAGCATGGTGCCGTCCCGGTTGAGGGCGGTATTTCGTATAGCATGGAATTTTCCTAAGGCGGTTATTTTGGCTCGGCGGCCGTATGAGCGCAGAGTCACCCGGCCGGATTTGCTTAACGAGAGAACTTTGCCGGGGCCGGGGAGATAGAGTATTCCCCTGGCGGTTGCTTCTTGGGCTGGGATGGTGGCTATTCTTATGACGCCTTTAATTCCGGCCGGGGTTGCCTGGGGATATAGCTTTTCGTAAATATCTATAAAAACCTTGTCCCGTCGAAAACCTATTCCAGCCCAGGCCTTGAGCAGGGCTTGGAAGCACTCCGCCTGGCGGTTCTCATTAAAAAGATACTGGATATTCTTGCGTGAGGCCAGCAGTGCCTGGCCGTCCCGGAATATTTCCACCGAATTTCTGGGCGGGCAGAGGGCGTATTCAGGGAAGAATTTTTTGGCGGTCTGTTCCGCATTATTCTGTTGCCAGGCTCGGCCCAGAATGTCACATTTTATCGCCTGCTGCAGGGCGTCAATGATGGCGGATGACGGCAGTCTCTGTTTGGCCGCCTCTAACTGACGGAGAAGATAATCGGGCTTGGCCCCCTGCTCCTTCCATTTCAGCAGGATAAAATTGTAAATGGCCTCGGGCAGGGTATCGTTATTGTCCAAAGCCCGGTTAAGCAGCCCGGCCGCCTCCCGTTTGCGGCCCAGTTCCAGACAGGAAACGGCGCGGTTGTTTAAGTTTTCGGCCTGAATGTCACTGAAATTAATCTGCATATAGGGGCAGCCAACCTTGAATAAGTCGATATGGGCCTGGTTCAGGTCTTGACGGAGGAGGCTGAAGTTTTGGTAGCGGGCCGCCGGCTCAACGGCCACGGCTTTAAGGAGTATTCTTTTTAGAGATGGATGAAGTTTAGACTCGCTGGCAGAGAAGACGGCTGTGGCAGGCGCGGCGTTATTGGCATAGGGCTTACGACCGCAGAACATGAGCCAGAGGCAGATTCCAAATGAAAATATATCGCTGCGCCGGTCAATGCGGTGGGCATCGCGCAGCTGCTCCGGGGAGGCGTATCCTAGAGTGCCGCGAAAACCTGCCGTAACCTCTGGCCCGGTCTGGTCGGGGGAGAGCGCAGCCCCCGTCTCTCCTGGTCTGCTGGCGGTTCTAATCTGGATAATACCGAAATCGGTAATCTTTAAAAGGGCATTCTTGGTGAGCAGAATATTCTGGGGTTTTATATCCCGGTGAATAATACCCTTGCTGTGGGTGAACTCCATGCCGTGGCAAAACTGGACGGCGAGGGAGAGATTGGTGCGCTGGTCACGGCAGCGGCCGCTCTTTATCCACTCCTGAAGATCGCCGCCGTTGACATATTCAATAAAAAGATAGGGGATACTGTCTATATTGAGAACATAAAAGCAGGTGGCAATATTTGGGTGCATCCCCATTCTGACCCAGCTATCGGCCTCGGTGAGGACTCGTTTGATACCTTCGGGTACCGCCAGCACCTCCGGCTTTGGGGCCTTGATGGCCACGGGGATATTCCAGCCGAGATGCCAGGCAATATAGACCCGGCCCATGGCACCGCCATGAACTTAGTCCACCCGGTAACGTTCCAGAATAATATCGCCGGGCTGCCAGGCCGGTTCATCGGCTGCCGGCCTGGGGCCGCTGTTGTCCGGGGCCGCCGGGGTACCGCCCTTTAATTGTTTTATCAGCTTAGTAAACATCCTTTGTAACTTCAGTATTATGCTTGATAATCAGCCAGTGATTATTGCTCTATTGCTCTATTGCTCATTGTGGACATTGCATTGAATAGTTACTCAAAACGAATGACATTCTGGCGGATTTTTATAATATCACCGGCCCGCAGCGGCCGTTCCCGGCTGGCCTTGGTGTCGTTGACCATGGTCGCGGCCCATGATTTCTGGGGAATCAGACAATAGCCCTTGTCCTGTTTAATAATATAGCACTGGGCCGGGGCGATGAGCCAGCCTTTGACGATGAGATCGCAGTCCTCGGCCTTGCCGATTTTGATGCTGCTTTTGCCGTGGAGTGCTAATTTGTCCGGCTGGCCGCCGCCCTGGATAACGGTGAGATGCGGGCCGCTGGTCTTGGGTTGGAAGATCTTCCCGGAACTAACCGCTGTCTGGGTTTTGACAAAAATAGTCTCGTCATTCATGTCCAGGTCACCGGCGGCTGAGGCACCTGCTCCCGGCCCATCCTCCCTGTTGGCGGCGGGCGAGAGAGTGAATTTGCCGAATTCTATTTTATCCTCTTCGGTAACCGGCTCATCCACCGTGATTTTCCTGCCGTTCACCAGGGTGCCGTTGGTACTTCCCAAGTCGGAGACGAAATATATGCCGTTCAGGAAGGCGAGGGAGATATGGCGCCGTGAGACGGCCTTGTTGTCAATGGTGATGTCACAATCCTGGCCCCGGCCGATGGAAAGCTGTTGTCCGGCCCTGATGGTGAAACGCCTGATAGTTTTGTCGTGCAGGGTAATGATCCAGTCGGTCATTTTTCTACTCCTTGGGAAAATGTCACGATTATTGATAACTGACTGCATATTATGAGATTATCACAAGATAAGGCGAAAAAAGTGAAAAAAGATAAAAAAGATAAATTTTCTCTTTGCCTTCTCCTTGCTTTCTCGGAAATTGAATGGCATTATTACCAAATACGTTTAGTCCCCCAAAATAAACTGACCTGAAATTTATGACGGAAGAGCAGAAAAATACCCCATCCGGGCGGCTTACTGAAATATTTGCCATGATAAATATGAGTGAGTTGCCTGCCATGTCCCATAATGTCCAGGAGCTTATTTCTCTGACCTGTAGCAGCCGTTCCGCTGCCGCTGAATTGTCCAGGGTGATTCTGAAGGATTATTCCCTCACTAATAAGGTGTTGCAGGTAGTTAATTCCGCTTATTACTCTCTGGGCCGCCCCTGTAATTCGATCTCCAGGGCGGTAACTATCCTGGGCTTTGATGCGGTGCGTGATCTGGCCACGGCCATTGCCCTCTTTGAGGAATTTATAAAGTCCGGGGTTGATAAGGACAGCATCAGCAAGCTGCTCACCAGGTCGTTTCTAAGCGGCCTTCAGGCCCGTGACCTTGCCGTTGAAAAGAATCTTAATATTATCCCGGAAGAGGCCTTTATCTGTACTCTCCTGCATAATCTGGGCAAAATTATAATCTGTCTTTATCTGCCCGATGACTATAAAAATATTGCTACTAAGGTTAAAAACGGTATGTCTGAGGATGGGGCAGCCCGGGCGGTGCTGGGAGATATTACCCTGCGGGAGATTGGCGAAGAGGTGGCCAAATTCTGGAATCTTTCCGATAAAGTCACCATGGGCATGGATAATGATCCGCAGGCACCGCGTGATAAATATGATGCCGATGGTTACCTGACTAATCTGGCCAATTTTTCCAATAATTTTGTGGATCGGTTTTGCGAGGGCGGGGATATGGAGGCCCTGCTTGATAGATATGGTGAGATGTTTTCCGTTGATGCCGAGGAGGTAGTGGCCAAGCTCAATGAATGCGTGGCCATATCGGAGGATATCTCTGATTCTATTCGTTACGGCTTAAATAAACTTAAAATTCGCGGCCGGTTACGGAATGCCGAAAAAAATATCAAGAAGGGTATATTGTCAACCAGAAAACCGGCTGAGGTCGGCAGGGTTGCCTCTGAAAACGGCTCGGTTGACGACCTCCGGCCGGGGGATGCGGTACATGAGCTAAATGAGTTGCCCATAAGCAAGGATAAATCGGTGAATGATTTTATCCGTGAGCTCACCGAGACCCTCATGGGCCCCTTCAACCTCAATGAGTTTTATGTTAATCTTCTCGAAGGCCTTTATCGGGGTATCGGTTTTGACCGGGTGATTCTGGCCATTATTAATGTTCAGCCCAGCAAGGTCTCCCTCATGGGACGTTTTGGGCTGGGCGACATTGAGCCCGAGGCCGTCAAAAAATTTGAGCACGTTATCACCTCCACCCAGTTTGCCATCCCTCAGTCCTTGAAGCTGGGTAAGGATATGATGATTCCGGCCAATAAGCCCCAGGCCTTCCCTGATAATTTTCAATATATGGTCAAGGATCGTAACGTCTATTTATTTCCCATCTGTCTCGATAAAAAGGGGATTGGCCTTATCTATCTTGACCGCAGGCGGGAGCGGCCTCTGTTGGATAAGAGCCGCATTAAAACAGTGCGTCTCTTCCGTGATTTCGCAGTGATGGCTATCCGTAAGGTAAGCAGCAAGGGATAATGGTAATTATTCAGCTGCACCCGCCCCGTTAATTGTAGTTTTCTATTGCGGTTATCCTCTTTAATTCCTCTTTGGCCTTTTTGATGGTCTGAGGGCTGCTGGTGCGATCCTTTTCCACCATCTTTAAATGGTATTTGGCGTTTTTATGATCCCCGTTCAACCAGAAGAACACTCCCAACTGATAATGCCCCTCGCCGCTATGGCCTCTGTCTGTCAACAGCCGGCCTAATTGAAAATGTAATTTGGCGTATTCCGGCACCTGTACCAGTAACTGGCGGTAGAGGTTTTCCGCTTGCTGACTCTCACCCAGCCGCCCTAAGGTTTCGGCCAGGTTGTATTTGCTCCAGGCGTCATCCGGATTTGCCATCAGGGCCTGCCGGTCATATTTCAGGGCCTGGTGATAACGGCCCTGGCGATAGAAAATTATTCCTAAGTCGGTTTTTAAAATCGACTTATGGGGATAGGCCTTTATCATCTTGTTTAAGGCCTTTTGGGCTGCGTCATATTCGCCGTTCTCAAGGTCTAACAGATAGAGACCGTAATCAGCAAAAATCCTGACTGGCTCTTTGGCCTTGGCTGCCTGCCGGGTATAGAGGACGCGGCGGCTCTCGGTATCCATGGTCCTGGCCATGAGGCGGTATTTAACGCGCAGGAAGGCAAAATCGTCCCGCGGTGGATATTTACGGGGCGGAGCCGAGAGCAGCATGTCATCAATATATGCCAGGCGGCTCTTCGGCACGGGGTGGGAGAGAAGATAGGGCGGCACATTGGCCATCTGATAGGCGCTCAGACGGTACATCTTCTTGAGCATGGCGGCCATGGGAGCCGGGTTCATATTCATGGCCCGCATCCACTTATAGGCCAGACGGTCGGCTTCCTCCTCGTCCTGGCGGGAGAAATGGAGCCGCATGGAGGCGTTGGCGGCCATGGAACCGCCAATGAGAGCCTGGGAGAGGGCGCCGCCGCCCAGAGCGATACCGGCAATGAGCAGAGCGGTGGTGGCGATACCGGTTTTCTTGTTTTGGTCGACCTGGCGCGAGATATGCCGGCAGGTTACATGGGCGCACTCATGAGCCATAACGCTGACCAGCTCCCCCTCGTTATCCATGGCCTCTATTAACCCGGAGTGGATAAATATCAGGCCGGAGGGGGCGGCGAAGGCGTTAAAAGCGTTATTTTTAATGACAAAGAAATGGTATTTGAAGTATTGTGGGCCAGCGACTTTAAGTATCCTCCGGCCCAGATCGTTGATGTATTGACTGATATCTGGATCGTCAATTACCGTGAACTGTGTCCGCACCATGCTCAGTAATTTCTCTCCCACCTTTTTCTCTTCGCCGACGGAAAAGGCTCGGCATGGCAGACAGGGCTGGAGAATAAAGGCGGTAATGAGGCTGGTTATCAGTAGTCCTTTGCAGAGGGAGAATGGCTTTTTTAAAATATTCATTTGGGTTGTTGTATAATATTCAAAATATATTGTCGATGGGTATCCATTACCGGAATAGCAACTTGTGATGAACTCGTAAAAAGTCCATCTTTAACTAAAGATGGCTAAGTCAGCTAAGCGAAGACTGCGAAAAGTTCGATATACAGGTAAGCGAACGCAGTGAGACTCCGAACCACCACGCCGTAGATCGGACTTCCAACGAACTCATTTTGTCAAAAGGATATAGCTCTTTGAGTTAACGCGGTTTATTCAGAGAGATACTTTTTGACTTTTGTAACCTAAGTTTGTTGTATGTAGGATACCGTGCGCGGTATAACTTAGCCTTTTACGACGCCATTACTTGTAATTTACACCATAAAGCAGGTTCAGCAAGTGAGAAGGTATGCTAAAGGAACTGAAAATAAAAAATCTGGCCCTTATTGAGGAACTTCATTTAATTATGGAGCATGGCCTCATAGTGCTGACCGGCGAGACCGGAGCCGGAAAATCCATCGTTCTGCAGGCCATCGCCCTGCTTTCCGGCCGCCGCTCTTCGTCTTCTTGGGTACGAACCGGAGCCGGGCAGGCCGAGGTGGAGGCCCTGTTTGCGCTGCCGGATACCTCCCCACTGCGCCGGGAGTTGACCTCCATGGGGCTGGAAGATAGTCGTGAGTTGTTGATTAAACGCATGCTGTCATCCGCTGGGAAGAGTCGGTTTTATGTCAACGGTAGTCTGGCCACCGCCCGCCTGATTACCAAAATCAGCGAATATCTGCTTAGTGTTGCCAGCCAGCACGATCATCAGCAATTACTCAACTCCGCCTCGCATCTGGACTTCATTGATTTAGCTGGTGAGCTTTGGCCGCTGCGGGAGCGGGTGGCCGCGCTCTATGAACAGTGGTCGGCTGTCAGCAGGGAATTGGCGGGGCTGCGCCAGAAGGAGATGGAAAAGGAACAACGCCGGGATTTTCTTTCCTATCAGGAAAAAGAGATTCGGGAGGCGGCAGTGGAGCCTAATGAAGATGAGGCCCTGACTAATGAGCGCCGTAGATTAAAATCGGCCGATGACCTGCGGCGTTTGGGCCGCCGCTGTTTTGGCCTCTTAAACAGCGCTGATGACGCCTTGACCAAGGTCAGAAAGGATGTTGTCGGTATGGCGGAACTGGATGCGGAGATCACAAAACTTGCCGAGGGGCTGACTGAGCAGAGTTATGTAATCGGCGATTATCTTGTTGAATTACGGGATTATCTTGATCATTTGCCGGATGATGCCGGTCATCTGGAGGAACTGAGCGCCAGGATTGATCTTCTGCAGCAGTTAAAGAGGAAATATGGGCTTACCCTGGAGGATGTTATTGCCTATGGCGGGAAGGCCCGCGCCGAGCTGGAGAGTTTAGATGCCCTGGATGAGCGGGTGCGGGAGCTGGAAGAGGTCTCAGCCCGGCTCCATGATGAGCTGTTGCTGGAGGCGGAAGAATTATCAGGCCGGAGAAAAGAGGCGGGGCGGGAGATGGCGGCGGCCATTGTCAATGAGCTGCGGGATTTAAGTTTTGCCCAAGCCGAATTTGAGGTGGTTTTTCATGATAGCGAGGCAGAACCTAAATTATCCAAGAGCGGCCTGGATCGGCTGGAATTTATGTTTTCCGCCAACCCCGGCGAACCTTTAAAATCTCTGGCCAAGGTGGCATCGGGCGGTGAATTATCCCGGCTCATGTTAGCTATGCGCTGTATTCTGGCCCAGAAGGATATGGTGGAGACGGTCATTTTTGATGAGGTGGATGCCGGGATAGGCGGTAAGGCGGCGGAGGCGGTGGCTGGTAAGATTGCGGAACTGGCCCGTCATCATCAGGTAATGTGTATCACCCATCTGCCTCAGATAGCCGCCGGAGCCGGAACCCATTTTGTGGTCGAGAAGAAGACGGTAAACGGTCGTACTAATACCTCCATTAACCGTCTAACGGAGGCGGAGAGGGCGGGGGAACTGGCCCGGATGCTGGCTGGTGAATCAGTATCTTCCCAGACCCTGGCCTTTGCCAATGAACTGTTGCGGCGTCAGGCGCGGAATATCCTGGGAGAAAGAATATTATGAAAGAAAAACGAGCTATTGCCCTCTTTTCCGGGGGGCTGGACAGTATTCTGGCCTGCCGTCTTATGGCAGAGCAGGGAGTTGATGTGCGGGCGGTGACCTTTGTCAGTCCCTTCTTTGGCTATGAGCTGCTGGCCCGGCGGGTCGAGCATTGTCATAAAATCAGGGAGAATTACGGCATTAATCTCACCTTGGTGGAGATCAGCGCCGCCTACATGACTATGCTGCGTAATCCAGCTCATGGCTATGGTAAACATTTTAATCCCTGTCTGGACTGCAAAATCTTTATGATGACCAGGGCCAGGGAGATGATGGCTGAATTAAAGGCCTCCTTTATCATCTCCGGTGAGGTGGTGGGGCAGCGTCCCATGTCTCAGCGCCGGGATGCCCTGCGGGTGGTGGAACGTGAATCAGGTTGTGAGGGTATTCTTCTCCGGCCCTTATGCGCCCAGCGCTTGGAACCTACCCCGATGGAACTTGCTGGTCTGGTGGATCGGGAGAGGTTGGCCGGTTTATCCGGCCGCAGCCGGGCCGGGCAGATGGCCATGGCGGCTCGTTTCGGCTTTGACGATTATCCAACCCCGGCCGGCGGCTGTATCCTCACCGACCCCATAGTCTCCAAACGCATCAGGGTCTATTACGCCGAGTATGAGCGGCTGTCGGTAGCCGATATGCGTTTACTCATGGTGGGCCGTCAATTCAGGCTGCCCATGGGCGGTTGGCTGGTGATCGGCCGCAAGGAATCGGAGAATACTATCCTCGATGGTCTACGGCAGGTTGGGGATCAATGTCTGATGTTAAAGGACAGGCCGGGGCCTACGGGTATTTTACGTTATTTGAAGGATCCCGCCGAGTTGGTGACGGCTGCCGCCTTGGTGGCCCGCTACGGTAAAAAAGATACCCATGGCCGTCCCCGGCCTGGGGTGGTGCTCTGCCAGGGGGATGAGGGGACGGTTGAGATAGATATTGGGGAAGGTGATATTAGAGAGACCCAGGGGCTCCTCGCATAGTTATCTTGACAGATTTTGTCAAAATTGTTAAGAGCAGAAACGTGAATGACGGCCCCGGTCTTAATCGACCGTTACGTTCGTCATCATCCTGCCAGAGAGATGGGCCGTGAGCGGCCGCTCTGTTCATATATCGGCCGGTGTAGCTCAGTGGTAGAGCAACGCACTCGTAATGCGTAGGTCGCGGGTTCAACTCCCATCACCGGCTCCAAAAGTTTTATATGAAAATCACCTGCCAAGGGTATTGGCCCAGCACGATTTTCATGTTTCGTTATGCCCGGGCAATCGGGCATGGGAGTTACAATAAAAGGGGGATTTGGTTTATTTTACCAAGGCCCCTTTTTTGCTTTGAAAATGCTTAATAATTGGTTTAAATCTCTCTCACTATGAGCATAAACATCTTGTTGAAATCCATCGGCGTTCTGCTTCTGTTTTTTATCACCTATAAAATCATTAATATTAAGAGTTCCATCGTCATCAGGAGAAGACCAGTTTCACGCCTGGTGGCCGCGGGCGGGCTTTTCATGGCCATGGCCCTGATTGTCGAGATAGGCGCTGAGTTTAACCCGCTTAATTATGCTGTTTTCGGAGCTAATAGCCTGGAAAGTATTGCCGATATTTGCTTTTTGCTGGGTTTTTTGTTTTTGGGGGCTGGATTTCGGAAATGGGCTCTGGTGTTAAAGGAGTTGGAATATCTTGAGGGTGAGCTGAAGACCGCTAATCAGATTTTAAGCCGCCAGGCCAGCGAGCTGCGCCTGCGGGAGGATATGTATGAATCAATTACCACCGCCGTCACTGATGCCATTTTCATGATTGACGCGCACGGCAAGATTGTCTTCTGTAATCCCGCCGCTGCCACCATCTTTGAGTATGAGGACGGGGAGTTGCTGGGCCATGGTTTGCATAGTCTGCTGGCTCCCTCCCGTTATCAGAATGATTTCGTGCGTGGTTTTGAGCGTTTTATGCGTAACGGTACTGGTAAGGCAGTGAGTCATACCATTCAGGCGGCGGCCCTCAGAAAGGACGGCCGGGAATTTCCCATGGAGGTTTCGGTATCTTCTATCTTCTATAATGAGTCCTGGCACGCCCTGGGGATATTGCGTGATATCTCAGAACAAGTCGAGCATGAGCGGGAAACCGCTGATCTGGCCCGTCAGTTACGGCAGGCCCAGAAGATGGAGGCCATCGGTACTCTGGCCGGGGGGATTGCCCATGATTTCAATAATATACTTACTGCTATTCTGGGCTATGGCGAATTAGCCAAACATGAGGTGTCGGATTGTAACAGGGCCAGGGAGTATATAGAGCTGGTTTTGCAGGCTGGCCGCCGGGCTCGTGATCTGGTGCGCCAGATTCTTTTTTTCAGCCGTCAGCAGGAGCAGGAACGCCAGCCTATTTCTCCCCATCTTATTGTTAATGAGGTCTTGAATCTTTTACGGGCGAGTCTGCCCGCCACTATCGAGATAAACCAGAGTATTGATAATTGCGCCCAGATTATGTCTGATCCAACCCTGCTCCATCAGGTATTGATGAACCTCTGTACCAACGCCGCCCACGCCATGGAGAATAAGGACGGTCGCCTGAGTGTGGAGCTGGTCTGTGTGGAGGTGCCGGCGGCAGATCTGCCTGAAGGGGGTGAATTTAAACCCGCCTCCTATGTCCGGCTGCGGGTTAGTGACACCGGCTGCGGAATTGCCGAGAATGTCAAGGAACGGATTTTCGATCCTTATTTTACCACCAAGGAGGTTGGTAAAGGGACAGGGCTGGGATTGTCCGTGGTACAGGGTATTGTCAGCAGTCATGGGGGCTGGATCACGGTGGATAGCGTGGTTGGCAGGGGTACCAGTTTCGCGGTTTATCTACCGGCGATAGAAACGGAAACCCTGGCCCTGAAAGGTGGTAAGGACGCTGAGGCCAGGCTTGCTGTTAACGGCGGCGAGTCCCTTCTCTTTGTTGACGATGAGGAGATCATCGCCGATCTTGGCCGCCTGCTTTTGGAGCGTCTCGGTTACCGGGTTAACGCAGTTACCAACGGCGATGAGGCCCTGGAAATATTTAAAAAGTCTCCCGAAGACTACGACTTGCTCATTGTCGATCAGGTTATGCCGGGGCTGAGTGGTATGCAGTTGGCCCAGGAGGTGATGGCGATTAAACCTGAGATGGCGGTTATCATCTGCACCGGCAATTATGAACAGTTAAATGAGGAGGAGGCTCTGGCTCAGGGAATCAGGGCCGTGGTTATGAAACCGCTTGTGGAGGATAATCTGGCCCCAGTGATCAGAAAGGTGTTTGCCGAATCGTTGAGATGATTTTTTTAGCCCTTGCTGAGAATAGTCACTGTAATTTTTTAAACCCCAGCTCCTGCATCTTATCATTAATGGCCTGACGGGATATGGGCTTGGTTATATAGCCCTCACAGGGGCCTCTAACCAGGGCCTGGATGATATTCTTGGCATCTTCCAGAACGGTGGTCATGATGATTTTTACCATATCAAAGCCGCCGATACCGTGTTGACGTTCTAATCTTCTTATTTCTCGCAGGGCATCCTGGCCGTTCATGACGGGCATCATAATATCGAGGCAGATCAGATCAAATGGCGGGCCTGTGCTCAAACTTTGTCTGTAAAGCTCCACCGCTTCCAAGCCGTTTTGGGCCCTCTGGCATTGGCCGTAGGGCCGTAGTAATTCCTGCAACAGGGTACCGCAGGTCGGATCGTCTTCAGCTATCATAATATTCATTTCGTAATTACACTCCTTCTTTTATTTTGCTAACATACCATTGAATTAGTCGGGATGCCTGTTCCTTATAAAATAGGGGCTGAACCCGTCTGGATAATTAGCTGAATAGTTACCAGCAGTTACGATAATAATTTTATAATCTCACCTGCTATATTGTCTATGGGCAACAGGCGCTCGGCACCACCACGCTCGTAGGCCTCTTTCGGCATGCCGAAGACCACGGATGACTTCTCGTCCTGAGCCAGGGTTCGGGCTCCGGCCTTACGCATGGCCAGCATGGCGTCGGCCCCGTCATGCCCCATACCAGTGAGCATGATACCGATGGCCCGGGCTCCGGCCTGGCGGGCCACGGAGTTCATCATTACCTCTACCGAGGGGCAATGACCGCATATTTTTTCCCCAGGTTTACAGATAACCTTGTAGATGCCGTCGGTGTAGTTGATGGTCATATGCTGCTCACCAGGGGCGATTAGGGCCAGGCCGTTGGTAACCTGGTCGCCGCTGCGGGCCTCTTTGACCCGCATGGCGCAGCATATGTTTAGACGCTCGGCGAACATTTGAGTGAATTCGGACGGCATGTGTTGCACTACCACTATGCCCGGGGCGGTGGCAGGCAGGCTGCTTAATACTATACGCACGGCCTCGGTGCCGCCGGTGGAGGCCCCTATGGCGATAATCCTGTCAGTGGAACTGGTTAGAGAACCATTGTTCTGCAAACGGCGTTGGCTGGGGAGGGTAAATTTTTTGTTTTTCCAGTGGGAGACATTGGCAGTAGAGGCGATTTTTATCTTGGCGCAGAGTTCGGTCATCATGCCTTGCAGGCCGCGGCTTATATCCGTGCCTGGTTTGGAGACAAAATCCACCGCTCCGGCATCAAGGGCGTCTAAGGTGATTTTTTTACCACGCTGGGTAAGGGAACTCACCATAACTACAGGAATGGGGTATTGCGGCATTAGGCGGCGCAGGAATTCTACCCCGTCCATGCGTGGCATATTCACGTCGAGAGTCATGACGTCCGGTTTTAACCGGACAATTTTATCCCGTGCTGTAAATGGCTCAGGGGCCGTACCCACAACCTCAAGGTCGGGGTCGGTATTTATGCCGTCGCTTAATATATGACGCACCAGCGATGAGTCATCAACTATAAGAACTCTGATTTTTCGTTTTGGCTTGGATGGCATGTTTTTATTTGGAACTAACTGACTGTAATTAGGAGAATTTGTAAAAGACTGCTGATGACTGGCTTACGCTTTTCCGTCATCTATTTTTTGATAACAGGCCGGTATTACATATTTATAGAGCTTCTGAGTGCGGCCCAGAGACTCTGAGTGACCGATAAAGAGGTAGCCGCCTGGTTCAAGTACTTGGTGAAAACGCTTTATCAGCTTATCTCTGGTTGGTTTATCAAAATAGATCATGACGTTGCGGCAGAAGATCATCTGGAATGGTTTTTTAAAGGGAAACGGGTTCATGAGGTTAAAACGGCGCAGGGTTATATTCTCCTTAACCTTGCTGCTCATCGCGGCCATACCGTTGCCCGCCGTTTTAAAATAACGCTGGCGGATATGGGCTGGCACCCGCTCTATGCGGTCAAGGGGATATAGCGCTTTGGCCGCGGTCTTTAAAACCCTCTCCGAAATGTCGGTGGCGAGCAACCCGGCATCCCAATTCCCATAATCAAGTCCGAGATGTTCCATCATCAGCATAATAAGCATATAAGGTTCTTCGCCAGTGGAGCAACCCGCTGTCCACAGCCGGATATCATAACTGTTACGGTGGCGCAGCTTTTCTATCAACTGGGGGAGCGCCTGCCTTGAGAAGAAATCAAAATGGGCGTTTTCCCGGTAAAAATATGAAAAATTGGTGGAAATATGGTTGATTAATTCGTTTAATCCCTGGTTGGTACGATCGGTTATAAGGTATTGGTAATAGCTTTTAAAACTATCAAAACTCTGGAGCTGGAGGACATTCTGCAGACGACTTACCACTAAGTCTCTTTTGGCCTCTGTGAGGTTGATACCAAAACGTTCATAGACCAGATCCCTCAGCAGTTTGAATTCTTCGCTGCTGAGGGCGATGGTGTCGTTGGCTGGTATCTCCATTTTTGTGATTTCCCCCCACGTATCAGTTGGTCGATTTACTTTTCACTTGTGTGCTCCTTCGTCTGAACGCCGGAAGCGACTTGTCAGCGGGCATCAGTCTGTCCCGTCTAATGGTTGATTTCAGCTCAGCTGGTTATCCTCAGAATTTACCAAATTCCGAATCATCAAGGGCGATTATCTCGCTGGGCCGCGGAGAGCAGCTGTGAGACACCTTATTTAAGGCTCCAGCCGGGTGTGGCAGGGCGCTTTGGTAGGAGCTCTGGCCGCCGCCGGTATGGTTGCGGGTGGTGAACCTGGCTAACATTTCGCGCATCTGTTCGGCTTGGCCGGAGAGCTCTGCCGCGGCCGCGGCTCCCTGCTCGGAGGCCGCAGTATTTTGCTGGGTTACCTGCTCAATCTGGCTTAATCCCTGGTTGATCTGGGCTATACCGTTGGCCTGCTCGTTGGAGGCGGCGGCGATCTCCGCCACTAAATCGGTGACTTTGGTGGAACCAGTTACAATGCCTTTTAAGGCCTCAGCGGTTTGGTCGGCCAACTGGGAGCCGGTTGCCACTTTTTCGGCCGAGCCTTCGATTAATTCTGCTGTCTCGCTGGCGGCCTTGGCACTGCGGGCCGCGAGGTTTCTGACCTCCTCGGCAACTACGGCAAAGCCCTTGCCGTGCTTACCGGCCCGGGCGGCCTCGACGGCGGCGTTTAAGGCCAGCAGGTTGGTCTGGAAGGCGATTTCATCGATTACCTTGATGATCTTGGAGATATTCTGAGAAGACTCATTTATCTCGGTCATGGCTCCCATGAGCTCGTTCATCTGGTGGTTACCCTTTTCAGCTTCGTCACGGGATTGCTGGGCCAGCTGATTGGCCTGATTGGCATT
Organism: Deltaproteobacteria bacterium; assembly: GCA_024274995.1. Lineage (GTDB taxonomy): Bacteria > Desulfobacterota > Desulfobulbia > Desulfobulbales > VMSU01 > JAADIV01. The sequence goes on along the minus strand of JAJSAA010000200.1, from coordinate 21,851 downwards.
TTCGGCATTGGTGGTGGTCTGAGAGGCCAATTCGGTCATGGAGGCGGAAATCTCCTCCAGGGCGGCGGCCGACTCGGTGGCTCCCTGACTCAGGGCCTGGCTGGAATTTGAGACCTCATTAGAGCCGGAGGCGATTTGCTGGGCGGCCATATTAATCTCGTTGATGATCATATTAAGGTCATCGCCGGCTTTTTTCAAGGCGTTACCCAGGGCGTCTTCGTCATCCTTGGGGACGGCCTCAAAGGTCAGGTCACCGGCGGCTAACATGGTAAGGGCCTTTACCGTGCCGTTTTGGAGCTCATTGCTGTAATTATCCAGGGTGTCGGCCATCTGGCCAATTTCATCGCTCCGGTTCATATTAAGTCGTTCCTTGAGATGCCCCCTGCTCATTTCTTTGATAATCCGTACAACCCTATTGATAGGTTCGGCGATACCCTTAGAGAGGAAGAAACCAAAGGTCAAAGCGATAATAATACCAAGGACTACCGCAATCAGGGCCGTGCTGGTACTGCGATGAGCTGTGGTCAGCCCCCGGTCACGGGTCTTATCCGCCTCTTTTCCCACCAAGGCCAGGAGGGCGTTGGCCTCTTGGCTTAACTGGCTGAAGACGATGCGTTCGCTGCCAAAGGCAATCTGGCGGGCCTGATCCAGGGAGTCAATATTAATCCGCACGGCGGCGATTAATATACCAAAATGCCGCTCTATTTCAGCCAGAGTGGGTTTCACCTCCTGGTTAAAGACCTTTTGGGCGGCGGTAATCTTGCCCTGGGCTATTAAATTGTTGATCTTACGGCCCAAGGCGTGCAGGCGCTCATGGGGGGCGACCAGGGCGTTTAACTTACTGTTAAAGGTATTGTCGGAGGATACATAGTCGGCCATCCATTTACCCAGCCCGCATTTGGCGGGGTCTAACTGGCCGGTAAACTCCCGATTCTGGCTGACTGCCTCTTCCAGTTGTTTGACCCAGTTTATATGATCTAACTGCCGGTGCCAGAGGATGGCCTCTAAGGACTCTATGTCATCCATTTTGACGCTATGCACCAGCTCAACTAACTGCTTATGCTCGGCTTTCCAGGCGATGGTGCTGGCTTTTATCTTTTGCCAGATCTTTTTTTCTCCCGGTGTTTTGCTCAGGGAATCGTATAAATTATAGCCCTGGTCAAATATGGCCCAGCGTTTTTCAAGAATGTTATACTCGTGTTCTCGGGTCTTGTAATCAATGGAGGAGATAATCATGGTGCGCTCGGCACTCTTGATCCCGTTCATCCCCTCCATGAGAAGGCCCATGGCCTTTATGCCGGGCAGGCTTTTATTGACTACCTCACTAAGTCCATTATTGGTGGCCTTAATGCCCTGCCAGCCCACCAAGCCGACAATGGCGCAGATCAGGGCTACAATGGCAAACGATCCGGTTAATTTGGTGAAGAGTTTCATCTCTGGTCTCCTTTTGCTAAAAAATAATTTATTCGGGTCACCCATGGATAGTCATGGGTGACCGAAAGTTTATATCCGCAGTTTGGGCCTCTGGCTCCACGTGTTGCGGGTCTATTCTGGGTCTTCATCAAAGAGCAGGGTGTTTATATCTAATAAAATTTTTACTTTCTCCCCTACCTTGCCTATGCCGCTGATATAGCGAGAATAGCTCCGGCCGCCGCTTTCCGGGGGTGGTTCAATACGTTCTTCAGGAATATCTATGACCTCGTTTACCTGATCAACGATCAGGCCTACTGCCGTGCCTTTGATGTCGGCCACGATTATACAGGTGCGTTCATCATATTCGCGTTCTTCAATCTCAAAACGGCATCTTATATCCATGATGGGTACCACCTTGCCGCGCAGGTTTATTACCCCTTTGATAAAGGGCGGCATGTTGGGAACTACGGTAATTTTCTGGATGCCGATGATTTCGGTAATGCAGGCAATATCCAGGCCGTAATCCTCGGCGGCAAGATGAAAGGTCAGATATTTATCTTTCTGGGTGTCTTCGTCATCATCCCACAGTTCATCATCGATTTCATCTGTCATGGTTATCTCCTGTGCTGCTTTTGTTATTCGACAAGGGCCTGGACATCCAAAATTAGGCAGACTTCACCATCGCTCAGTATGGTACAGCCAGAGACTCCGCTTACCTCACCCTGCTGGCTGATATAGTGGGAAAGGCTTTTTATAACGGTTTGCTGCTGGCCCAGGAGTTCATCCACAAAGAGGCAGATATTGCCCCCTCTTGATTCGAGAATAATGAGGATTCCATCCTCGAAACGACGGCTGTCGGGGTCTATATTATGAATTTTATGGAGGCGGAGTATGGGCAGCAGATTGTTGCGTACCCGCACCAGTTCCTGGCCGTCCGGGGTAGTGGTGATGGCCGATGAATCGGGTTTGAAGGACTCCCGGATGGAGAGGATGGGGATTATATAGCGGCAGCCGCCTACCCGGATGAGCATACCGTCAATAATGGCCAGGGTCAGAGGAATATGGAGGGTAATGGTCGTACCGGAACCCGGTTTGCTTATGACATCCACCCGGCCCTTGATATCCTCAAGATTTTTGCGTACTACATCCATGCCTACCCCGCGGCCTGAGATGTCGGTAATTTGTTCGGCGGTGGAAAAGCCGGGTTTGAAGATAAGCTGCAGTGCCTCGGCATCACTAAGCTGGGAGCCATCGCCCTCAATCAGTCCCTTGTCCACGGCCTTGGCGATGAGTTTTTTCTTGTCCATACCCCGGCCGTCATCAGTGATGGTGATCTGCACCTCACCTTCCTCATGGCGGGCCTCAAGTCTTAATACCCCGCTCTCCGGTTTGCCGACGGCCGTGCGCTCCTCCGGGGTGCCGATCCCGTGGTCAAGACTGTTTCGTATCAGATGAACTAGGGGGTCGGTTATTTTCTCAATTACCGTTTTATCCACCTCGGTGTCCTCTCCTGCGAGTTGAAGCTCAACCTTTTTGCCTGATTTACGGGACAGATCGCGAACCAACCGCATCATGCGGCGGAAGAGGCCGGAGATGGGTAGCATGCGGATAATCATTGCCATTTCCTGCAATTCCCGGACAATCTTGCTTAGATGGCCGGCCGCCTTGTTGAAATTATCCAACTCCAGATTATGAAGGTCGGGGCTGTGAATTACCATATTTTCGGCAATGACGATTTCGCCAATAAGGTTTATGAGATTATCCAGCTTCTCCAGGTCAACCCGAATCTCCTGACGTTTGGGGATCTTGCCGCATGCGGCGGACTTGCCGGTCGCGGGACGCAGCTTTTTCTGGATTTTGACGGCCTTATTTACCTGCTCCCGGCTGGCGAGGCCCTGGTCCACCAGAATCTCGCCAATGGGTCTCTCCTGGGCGCTTAGGGCCTGTTCTATGTCCTCGTTTCCGACGATTCCTTCCTGGATCAGAATTTCGCCGAGGTGGGCGGGCGGGGGATGATGTATCTTGATCTGGGCATCTGGGGGGAGTAGATTGTTAAAAAGTTCTATATACATCTCCAAGCCATAGACGTTATCCGTGCCATATTGCAGGATATTGTCAAGGGATTCCTGAAAGACCTCGATAAGTTCCCAGATGAAATGAAGAGCCCGTTGGAGAGTATTTTTATGGCCTTTGGACTTCTCAAGAACCAGCATTATAATATCGGTCAGTTTATCCAATTCGCCAAAAGCCAGGAAATGACAATTTTCATGGAAGAGACCAATATCTGTCAGGATGGCCTCCGCCATGGCAGCGGGGGCAGATTTTTTCTTATTTTTCTTATTTTTCTTATTAATGATGAGATTGGTTTCGATTCTTTTGATTATGATGTTGTTTTCATGCACAAACTCCTGGCGGTCTTCGGCGGAGATCAACCGCTGGACGGGGGTTTCGAGATCAATGATCAACTCATCCGGCCGCGGGGCTGTCTCCGGTGTCTGCTCAGCGGAGCATGAGGTAGTGGTTTTAAACTGGGTCATGAGATTATTGGCCAACTCGGTGATTCCGGAGTCATCACCATGCTCTTCAATATAGTTCAAGGCCTCTTTGCTGAAATCGCATGACTGGCAGAACAGATCAACATGTTCTGACGATAGAGCCAGCTCACCATTTCGCAGCTGATCCAGAAGATTCTCTGCCGTGTGAGTGCATTGCACCAACTGGCTGAAGTTCAAAAAACCAGCGCCGCCCTTAACCGAATGGAAGAGACGGAAAACACCATTCAGGGTCTCCTTGTTGTCAGCGTTTAACCCCTGCCCAACCATATCCTCCATCCCTATAATCGTGGGCTCCAGATCATTTATCATGTCTCTGGTCTCGTTGATAAACTCGTGGATTATCTCTAATTGTTCATTATTATCTTGGTCAGTCATGATCTTTATGGTTAAAAAATGTAAGCGGTCTCCCATTATAAATAAACGACGACCAATTAGGCTTAATGCGAACTCTAAGCGGATTTTAGATGGCTGCCTATTGTCAAAAATTATGGCAAATTTAAATATGGTATGTCAATTATTTATTGATAAATGTGTTTTTTTAATGCTAAACTACCAGGTGCTGGTCTTTTAAATTAGTAGGGGCGCTCCTTGTGGGCGCCCTTGTTCACGGGCAGTAAAAGAGAGGGGGGGGCAACCGCAAGGGATTGCCCTTACGGAGTCCGGAAAACAAAATATAGTATAAATGGTATATAACAAAAGAAAGATAGAGAACAGGTGATATTTCAAATCCTGTCCTCTTTTTTTGACAGTTCGTACCCACTTGAAACAGCGAGGAGCCTTAAATGTCCGGCCATGCCTGGTTGTGTGGTCAGTCTGGATTTTTCTGAATTCATAAACAAAAAAAACAAAAATGTCTATTCGTCGAAAAATTATAATTTCCCTGTTTTTGATAATTTTTATCATTACTGGATTATTATTTTTTAATACTGTCATGGCTGACCGGGAAGGCCGTTATGTCAGGAGACTGTTATTGATTCATCATCAATATACCGCTCTTCTGAATCTTAAAATTCATGTTAACCGTCAACTGAGCGAGGCCCAGGACGTTTTTATTTATGGTAAGGGGGTTGATATGGCGGGGTTTGACCGTCTTGGGGCTCTGATAAAGGGGGAGGGCAGGAAACTGGCTGATGCTCTGCGCGCCGAGGATGTCCTGTTAAAGGGGGCTGGAGGCAGGGATAGAAATTTTGGGAACGAGCGCCGTCTGTTGCGGCTGGATCATGACTATGAGGATCTGCAACGCCAGTTGGTATTAATGGCCTCTTTGGTTAACATGGGACGTAAGGTCAAGGCTCAGGAACATTTTAAGCGGGTTATCTCGCGCCGGTTCGGTGATTTTTTCACTGAAATTGATAACTGGATTATCGTTAAACGGGCGGAATTACAGGCTACTGAGGCCGGTTTCAGCCGTATTAACCGTCGTAATAATTATTCCACTGTTGCTGCTTTAAGCACTATCCTGCTCCTGACGGTTGTCTTTGCCGGCGCTCTGGTCTATATCCTGGAATCCCGGATGCGGGAATTATTGCGGATAACAGAGAGGATAAGCGCTGGTGATCTACAGACCATGGCGCCGGTGCGGGGTCATGATGAGTTCAGCCAGTTTGCTGGGGCCATGAATACCATGATTGCAGGTCTGGCCGCCTCCCGCAAGCGCCTGCTTGAGCAGTCATATTATTCAGGTATGGCGGATATGGAGGCCGGTACCATTCATAATCTGCGTAATTCATTGGCCCCGGTGGTGGTAGATCTGGAGACGGTACAGGGGCGGCTGGCCAATATCCGCTTCAGGCAGTTATGCCAGGCCATAGACGAAATTAATGGGAAGGCGGCCGGAGAAGGTGATAATGCCAGGTGGTATGATTTACTTGAATTTATTAAACTTAGTTCTCTGGAACTTGAGCGCCAGTTACCCTTAGTCAGGAGCGGCCTGGATGAGATCAGTATCAAAATAGCTCTTTTGATCGAGGTGATGAATCAGACCAGTCGTTATACTACTGCTGAACGGGCTCTGGAGACAGTAACCCTGGCTGAGGTGATAAAGGATGCCCTGGCACTGATTGGTGTAGTGGAGGGCGAGCCGATAATGATAGAGGTGGCCGCGGAGGTGGAAGGTCAGGCCGCTTTCAGGAGCCAGAGGATTGTTTTGGTGCAGATTCTGGTAAACTTGATTGATAACGGCTTAGAGGCTATAAGAAAGAGCGGCCGCGCCGACGGCCGGCTTAAAATTAATGCGGTCAGCAAGGAATCGGAGGAGGGCAGAGAACTGGCGGTTATGGTAACTGATAATGGAGTTGGTATCAGTAAGGAGATGTTAGGACGGATATTTCAACGTGGTATATCCAGCAAATCCGGCAGCTATGGTTTGGGTCTTCATTGGTGTGCCAACGCAGCCTCCTCTCTGAATGGCAGCCTGCGGGCCGAGAGTGATGGCGACGGGCGGGGTACGGTTATGACCTTGGTCTTAACGGGTGCAATATAAAAAGTGATAAATTAGAAAACTTTATTTTGAATGTCGAATGTCGAAGTCTACTGCTTGCCTCGATAGTAAATATTCTGATTGTGCTAAAAACCAGGCGTTTTCGACAAATACCGATTGCCCCTGTTGTTACAGGTTGGTCGTTGAGTTACGGACGACCCCTGATTAGGGAGACGGGGGGGGCAAACTCCTCTCCTAAATCTTTGAGTACGGTCTTCAGGCTGGCCCTGGAGTTTTTTATGCCCATCTTCTGGCGGATGCGATCCCGGTAAAAATCAATATTGCGTTTGCTGGTATTTAAGGCCTTGGCGATCTGAATGGTGGTTTTACCCTGGCGAATGAGGTTGACAATCTGAATCTCATTGGGGGTGAGACGAAAATATCTCTGGGCCAGGCCCTTCATGAAGGGGGCGGTAATCTCTTGAAGATTGGCTTCGGCAATCTTAATAAATGATTGCTGGGCCTCATCAAGACTGGTGGCGCGGAGCTTTTTGAGATAGGGCTCCACCATTTCATGCACCGTGAACAATACCTTGTCCTCAACCTGGCGCTGGATCTCCTTTTCCCGGCCCATCATCTGCTGAAGGGCCAGATTGCTGCCGGCCAGGTCATCGGCCTTTGTTCTTAATTCGGCCTCGGCGGCCTGTAATTCCTGGGCGGTTTGGCGGTATTGCTGATTTGATTCTTCCAGGGCCTCGATGGTCAGAGCTAACTCTCTGGTGCGGGTCTCTACCTGTTCTTCAAGTCTGGTATTCGTCTCCCGGAGTTCTCTTTCAGCCTGCCATTTGGCAGAGAGGGCGGTGGCAAATTGCCTTATTTCGTGGCTGTGGAATGGCTTTTGGATATAGAGCAGGTTCTCTAACGGCGGGATACGGCGGGCAATCTCCACGGGGCTGACATCGGAGTGAGCGGTGACGATGACAATATTTATCATCTCGTCTAACTGGCGAATTTGACTGGCCGTCCATACCCCGTCAGGGCCGGGCGGCATTCTAACATCCACAAAGGCGGCACTGAAGGGGAGCTGGGCCTTTAAAGACTCCCGTACTGCGGCAAGCGCCTCTTCTCCCTGCTGGCAGCAGGTAAGCTGGAAGTAGGGCCAGATCTCCTGGTTACGCGGCCGGGGACTGGAAAATAATTTACCGGCCAATTGGTCAAGGCGGGCAGCGGTGGCGGGTAAATTCCTGGGTGACAGAATATCCTGGTAGGCCTTGATTATCTCTCTTTCATCGTCAACAACCAGGATACGGATTTGGGGAACGCTGTTCATGGCTTATCTCTAATGCTCCTGCTCCTCTGCTTTTGGAGTGAGGCTGTTGAGGATATTGCGCAGGTGGTTGAGATATTGTTCCTGGTTGTCTAAGTCGTCCATGGCATTTATGCCTTTGATCAGGGCTTTGATCCTTGCGGGCAGGGTAATATGGTATTTGTTTTCATTTTTCTTGATGGCCCGGTCGATAATCAGGATGGAGTAGTACCTGATCAGGTTACGCAGGCGGGAATCGCGCCGGAAAAGATAGGATTGACCGCCCAGGGTATTCAGGAAGAAAGCGGCATTTTCGTAAAGTTTGGGCAGGGGTAGCCGCAGGTTAAGGCCGTTAACCTTGCAGTCCGGCAATTTTGACCAGCTGTAGAAGAGACTCAGCAGATGCTCAATGTTATCATTTTCGTATTTCAGAATATCGCGGAGCAGAGATAGATCCTTGGGGCCGAGGACACGGTAGAAATGGGCCGTGTTCTTCAGCACTGTAAAGAGATTATTGGTCTCACCAGCTACTATGGGTGGATTGTTCAGTAATTTAATGACAATTTTATTCAGATGGACGGCTATGGGTTCATGAAGCTCATAGGCCTTGATGTATTCCTGCTGCTCAAGGTGTTTAAAAAAGGTGCTGATCTCGGCAGATGTCATTTCACAGGGCGACAGCTCCTTTTTGGCGGCTAACGGCGCGGGAGGAGGCTGGTCGGTCGTCAGGGAAGAAATGGAACTGACAGCTGCGGGGGCTGCGGGTGTTGCCGGCGGACTTTCGATTTTATGGACGAGCCAGTTGTTGGGTACGGCTGACTTTTTAAAAGCCGTTTTGTAGAGGACAAAGACAAGAAGCAGGGCCAGGACTGCCAGAGTCAGAATTTTAATGCCCCCGCCCTTGCTGGTTTTAAGCTGTCGTTTGTTTTTATGCATGGCGTTCAGCCTTTTTGAAATAGGGGAATGTCATAGATTGGTGAGAATGTTGGATAATATCTTGCTTGTCAGTTAAGGTCAAATAAAATATCTTTTTGGTGGATTACGAAGTTTGAGCTGGATTATGAATTGTAACAGTTCACCAGGGGCACTAAAATTTTATGCTGCCTCAGTGCTGGTGAACTATTACTATGAATTTAAAAAAAGGAGGTGCGTTATGAAGGTATTGGCTATAAGCGGCAGTGCCAGGAAGGGCGGTAATACCGCTCAATTATTAAGTATGGTGTTGGATGGTCTGGCGGCTGAGGGGGTTGAGACCGAGCTCTTTGAATTGTCTGGCCGTCCGATACAATGCTGTATCGCCTGTTATAAATGTTTTGAACAAAAGGATGGTAAATGTGCTGTGGATGATGATGTGGTCAATGAGTGCTTGAGTAAAATGCGGGCCGCCGACGCCATTATTCTTGGCTCTCCCACCTATTTTGCCGATGTCTCGGCCAGTATGAAGGCCTTAATTGAGCGTTGTGGGATGGTGGCCAGGGCCAACGATAATATGCTGAAACGTAAATTAGGAGCCGGAGTGGTAGCTGTGCGCCGGGCTGGAGCCTATCACGTCTTCAGCTCTCTGAACGGCTTCTTCCTCATTGGTGAAATGATAGTTGTCGGCTCTTCATACTGGAATATTGGCCTGGGCCGGGACAAGGGTGAGGTACAAAAAGACGAGGAGGGGGTAAAAACGATGCGGGATCTGGCTAAAAATATGGCCTGGTTACTGAAGAAAATATCGTAAGCGCTCCATGAACACCCTGCTGCACGCACTTAAGTACCCCGATATACAGGGGTATTATCGGGGTACTTAATTACACACAGCAGGGCGTCCCTGAAACGCTTACATTTCGAGAGGTTATAAAGTCAAGAGTGTGGTTTATTGAGCGCTTACAAAATATCTTAGGATATAAGAGGCAGCTGGAAAAGCAAGAAGCAGGAACAGGCCGCGGTTGCAGGGTTGTATTGCAATACAACCGGCGATGGCTGTGAGGCAAAATTTCAGGCCCTGGCAAAGGTTGTTGCCTGGGCATCGCAGTGCGGTTATTCCTCGCCGCTGAAATTTTTATTTAGAAACTCACAATCCTTGGGCGAAAGATTAAAGCGGATTTGGGCCTGTTGAATAATGTCCCGGCGTTTTATCTCCGGGTGATCAAGCTGGGTTTCGCTTATCCATTTAATGGTCTTGCGCAGTTTTTCCCCCTGCGGCTGGGTTGTTTCGTCAGTCATGGCTGATTGGTAATCTGTTTTTTATAATCTACGGGCAACTATTCGATCTAAATCAGTGCTGTCCGCCTGTCGTTTTTTGCCGCCCTGGTCACTTGCTCTCATTCTCTGACTTTGGTTTGTTGGTTGATCCACTGGCCAGTTCCCCTACCTGGTTCCGATTGAGTATTGCAACCGGTGCGCCGTCGCTTTGTTCAACAACAGCCATTGGATTTTTTTAAGCTCTGCAATTCCGGCGCTTACATCTGCTAAAATTATGTGTGTTGCGGCTGAGTTACTCCGGTTTAAAAATAATTCCGCTCAAGGGCGGTACTGAGACCTTGATGTACATAGGTGCCTCACCATAGGGCTCGTTGACTGGTGTTTTAAGCTCGGGATTAATAATATTGCTGCCCCCGAACTGTTCATCATCGGAGGATAATATCTGGCGGTATGGCACATTGGACAGCACGCCCAGTTTATAGTCATGATGAACCTCCGGGGTGAAGTTCAGGAGACATATAAGGTGGTCGTCGGGGTCTGTGGCCTTGCGGGCATAGGCGATAATGCTGTTGTTGACATCTTTGAAATCCAGCCACTGAAAACCGTTGTTGGTATGATCTTCCTGCCAGAGAGCCGGACTATTGACGTATAATCGATTTATCTTCTTGACGAAGTCTTGAACCTGCTGATGTCTGGGCCTCTCTTCCAAAAGGTGCCAGTCTAAACTTTTTTTGCAATACCACTCCGACAACTGGCCGAATTCGCCACCCATGAAGAGCAGTTTTTTGCCGGGGTGAGTCCAGAGATAGAAAAAAAGCAGGCGTAGATTGGCGAATTGCTGCCACTCGTCCCCCGGCATCTTGGCCAGCAGGGAACGCTTGCCATGCACTACCTCATCATGAGAAAGCGGAATAATGAAATTCTCTGAAAAAGCATAGAGCAGGGAGAAGGTCAGGGCGTTGTGGTGATATTTGCGGTACAGCGGATCGCGGCTGAAATAATTCAGGGTGTCGTTCATCCAGCCCATATTCCATTTGTAGCCAAATCCCAGGCCCCCGGCATCCGTTGGCTTGGATACCCCGAAAAAGCTGGTGGACTCCTCGGCAATCATGCTGACGCCGGGGAAGCGTTTATAGACAACACTGTTAAGATGCTTCATGAACTCAATGGCGTCTAAGTTTTCCTTGCCGCCCCGCTGGTTGGGAACCCACTGGCCGTCCTGACGGGCGTAATCAAGATAGAGCATGGAAGCCACGGCATCTACCCGCAGGCCGTCAAGGTGAAATTTATCTAACCAGAACATGGCGTTGGAGATCAGAAAACTTATGACCTCCCGGCGGCCGTAATTAAAGATATAAGTGCCCCATTCCGGATGAAAGCCCTGCCGCGCGTCCTGATGCTCATAGAGAGAGGTGCCGTCGAATCTGCCTAAGCCGTGTCCATCGGTGGGGAAGTGGGAGGGCACCCAGTCAAGGATCAGGCCAATGCCGTTTTTATGGCATTCATCGACAAAAAACATAAAGTCATGCGGGGTGCCGAAACGGCTGGTGGCGGCGTAATATCCTGTTACCTGGTAGCCCCAGGACTCATCTAAGGGGTGTTCCATGATCGGCATTAATTCAATGTGGGTAAAGCCCATATCCTTGACATAGGGAATCAGAGATTCGGCCAGCTCCCGGTAGGTGAGAAAACGTTCCGGGTCGGCGGGGTCACGCCGCCAGGAACCCAGATGAACCTCATAGGTTGACATGGGGGCATGGTAACTCGTGGTGGCGTCGCGTTTTTTGAGCCAATCCTCATCGTGCCACTCAAAGCCGCTGAGGTCGGCAGTGATGGCGGCGCTCTTAGGTCTGACCTCGGCCTGAAAATGAAGGGGGTCCAGTTTTTCCAGGATGGTCATGTCCTGGGCTCGAATCTCAAATTTATATAATTCTCCCGTCGTCAGATCGGGGATAAACAGCTCCCATATCCCTGATGAGTCAACGGCCCGCATCTGGTGAATGCGGCCGTCCCAGAAGTTAAAATCACCAATAACGCTGACCCTTCTCGCCGCCGGGGCCCAAACCCGGAACAACATTCCACTTTGCTCGTTTATGACCCTGGGGTGAGCTCCCATCTTGTCATAAAGGTTGTAATGAGTGCCATTGTTAAAGAGGTACTGGTCAAAGTCATTTAATAACGGCAGGGTGGTGTATGGGTCGTGGACGGTCTTGACGGTTTGATTGTAGAGGGCGATTTCATAGCAGTAGGTAATCGGCAGGCTGAAATCGTCAATGATGGCCTCGAAGAGCCCCTCATCCCGCATTTTGTACATGTCGATCTTCCGTGCACCGATTACGAGACGGACTGATTCCGCCAGAGGTTGAAAGGTGCGGATTACGGCCGTTGGCTTATCGGGATCAATTATGTGAAAGCCTAATACCTGAAAGGGGTCGTGCTGGTCGGAGGCCAATACTCTGTCTAATTCTTTGACTACATCGAGGGACATTTTTTTCTCTTTTTGTTAAATTTAAAATTTATTTTGTGAGCAGGAAAAATTTATCTGCCCGCCCCAATTTTATAAGTTTATAGGTTATAGTAATTACTTTAGCATAAAATGAAATTGGAAATGCAAAAAAATAGTCCAGCTGCGGAAAAATATTAACAGGATGGTCATCTTTATTTTAGAGTCAGCAGGTAAAAACACCTGTGCTGGCTGAGATTTAGGCTTGATTATATTTGATTTTACCAGTAAAAAATGCAAATGCAAATGCAATCATTGCAGGGCAGTTTTCTCATCGCCACCCAACAGATGCCTGATCCGCGCTTCAGCCGTCAGGTGGTTTATATATGTGTTCATAGCGGGGAAGGGGCCATGGGGGTGGTCGTTAATCAGCCTGCTCTGATATCCTTCTCTCAGGTTCTGCGTCTATCCCAGATAGAAGAAACAGTGGAGAGGGACTGGCCGCCGGTTTATATTGGCGGCCCGGTTGAGATGGAGCGGGCCTTCTTCCTGTACAGTTCTGACTACAAGCTGGATAACTGTCTGACCGTGACCGCCCAGACTCGTATAACCAGTGACGGGCGGATATTGGCGGATATCGCGGCGGGGCATGGGCCGGAGTCCTTTCTGTTTATGCTTGGTTATGCCGGCTGGGGGCCGGGGCAGCTCGAAAATGAATTGACCACGCAGGGCTGGCTGGTGCTGCCCGGCGATGTGGATATATTATTTAATACGCCTGATGATTTAAAATGGCGGCAGGCCGCGGAAAAATATGGTATCGATATCGCTTTGTTTAATGATGAGCTGGGGCTGGCCTGAGCAGTTACACACCTTTTCTATGCCCGTGCGGGTAGAGCTGTTACCGATAAGAGGATAAAAATGGTAGAAGATAAAAATATTTTTCGTTGCCGGGAATGTGGTTTTTGCTGCCATGGTGAAACCACGGTTTCCTTAGACGAAAAGGATCTGAAACGTTTGGTGGGCTATCTTAAAATGACGCTTGCCGAGGTCATGAAGAGGTATCTGCGCCAAAGCGGGCGGGTGGTGCAGATGAAAACCGTTGACGGCCATTGCATCTTCTATAATGAGGGCTGTACCATTCATCCCGGTAAACCATGGCGCTGCCAGCAATGGCCCCTGCATCCATCTATTATGAGTGACCCGGCCAATTTCGAGACCATTAAACACTCCTGCCCCGGTATCCCGAAAAATATCAGCTATGAAGACTTTCGGCTCAAGCTAAGTGAATTCATTGCCGGGGAGGGGGATGAAGATTGAACTGCTGGTAGTAGGTAAAACTAAGCAGGATTATCTTGCCGTCGGTATTGATGATTATCAGCGGCGTCTGCGGCCCTATTGCCCCTTATCCATCAAGGTCGTCAAGGAAAAACGCGGTAGATTGCCTGAAAATGCCCGGCGGCGGGAAGAGGGCGAGAAACTAATATCCCTGGTACCCAGGGGGGCTTTGCTGGTTGTTTTGGATCCCGGCGGCCGCCAGTTAAGTTCTGAAGAGTTAGCGCTTGATATAGGGCGCTGGCGAGATACGGGGAAACAGTTGATCTCCTTTGTCATCGGCGGCCCTTCAGGTCTGTCTGATGAGGTGAGGAAACGGGCTGAGTTGACTATTTCTCTGTCCCGTATGACCTTTACCCACGAAATGGCCCGCCTGCTGTTTCTGGAGCAGCTCTACCGGGCCTTTACTATTCTGGCTGGCAGCAAATATCATAAGTGAGCATGGTTTTGTCAGGCCGCTTCGACCCTCTTGACTCCAGGTACTTCAGACTTTAAGAATTTTTCGATGCCGTTTTTCAGAGTGGCCTGGGACATTGGGCAGCCATTACAGGCTCCAGTGAGCTGCACCTTTACAATTCCGTCATTTGACACATCAATAAGAACTACATCGCCGCCGTCATTCTGTAATGTGGGCCGCATTTTGTTAAGGGCTGATTGAACTTTATCTCTCATTTTTACTCCTTGCGCTGCGGTTGTGAATTTTTATGTCAGGCCGATTTCGGCGAGGAGATTTCTGGCGCAGGTGAATAAATCCCCGGTGACCGCTGCGCTTCTCGCCTCCACGTAGAATCTTACCTTGGGCTCTGTACCCGAAGGCCTGATCATCAGCCAGCTGCCGTCATCTAAGATTATCTTGTGGCCGTCAATATTAATTATCCGTTCAATAAGGTGTTTCTTGCTGCCCACCCTCAGTGAGGTACCGGGTTGATATTTGTCGAGTTGAGCCAGTGTGTCTAAAAGGACGTCTCCCTTTTGGCTCACTGAGACGCTGTCTTTGGCCGGGAAATAATAGCCATATTTTTCCTGGAGCTCAGACAGGTAAGCACCAATGTTTTTATTGGTGCTTAATATCAGGTCGAGGGCCAATAACAGGCCGATATAGGCATCTTTTTCCGGGGTGTGGCCGCGGACGGTCATGCCGTCTGATTCCTCAAAACAGACCAAAGCCTTGTTGATGACCGGCTTGAATTCTTTAAATCCCACCCGGGGCTCAAAAATTTCTTCGTGAAAGGACTCAGCGATAGCGTTGACAAAATTACTGGTGGCGACGGTTTTCGCCACCATGCCCTTCAGTCCCTTTTCCTCGTGCAGAAAATGATAGCTCATTGCTCCGAAATGGTTCATATCTATGTCCGTTGTGCCGTCGGTCAAACGAATACGATCGGCATCCGGATCCATGATTACCCCCAGTTTTAAAGGCTCTTGGCCTTGCGCCAGGGTGCTTTTGACCCTGGCCATATTGGCGGCGGTGGGTTCCGGCGCGATACCGCCAAAGGTGGGGTCGGCTGATGTCCGGAAAAAGGTGAGGAGCTCTGGCCGACAATTAAGAAAAAAATCTTTGATGCTGGATTTAGAGGAGCCGTGTACGCAGTCCACTATTACCGCAATGTCATCCCGACTGTTAAGGTGCTTTAGTATTGCCTCGTAGTCGAGATGGTGGGAGGCTTTGCCCTTGCGGACTAAGGACTGCCAGTGGCCCATGGCGTTGCAGGGCTGTTGGAGGTTATTATTTGCTGTGGCGCGGGGTACGCTGCCCTGTTTGATCAGCTTATTGGCTTGCCGGGTGATATAATCGGTAATGACGGGCTGGGCCGGGCCGCCGTCGGCGGCATTGAATTTAAAACCGCCATAATCCAGCGGGTTATGGCTCGGGGTGAGATTGATGGAACAGGCTGCCTTGAGTTCAAGAACGGCGGCCGAGAGAATGCCGGTGGTGGCCTCGGCCGCGTAATGGACAGTAAAGCCGTTGCCGGTGAGGACAGTACTTATGGATTTAGCGAATACCTCATTGCCGAAACGGTTGTCAAAGCCTAAGACAACGCCGCGTCTCCGGGCCTCGTCTATATCTCTGACCCCCAGATTATCGCTCAGGGCAGGCGAGTCAGCCGCCTCAAGATACATGTTGACAATGGCCATGGTGACCTGCTGGACGGACTTGATAAATAGATCCTTGCCTATAATCCCCCGCCAGCCAGAGGTTCCGAATTTTACCAGGTTCAGCGGCTGGCCCTGGTTGGTGGTTATTTCGTCTAAAATCAGGTCGTAGACGCGGTTAATCTTGTTTTGAATATAGATGTGAGCCTGGCTCTTAGGCGGATGCTGATTGCGCAGAGCTACCAGTTCTTTCAGTAGGGCGAAATAGTCTCTTTCGGCGTGATTTCTGGCGGTGAAATATAATCTGAACAAATCGTCAGTATGTCCAAGGTCTCCCATTCTGGCATATCCTTTTGTGTAAGTTAGGTAATAACTATATCGGGTGATTGCCTGGGTGTTTACGCCATAGAATCAGGGGTAATTTCAGAACTCTGCCTGAATAGTTACGAATTTTACAAATTACAATCAGCACTGTACCTTATAATGCCACAAATATTGCAATAACAAAATAACCCCGGTAGAAAAAGCGTATTTTTTTTTTATTTCGGGAAGAAAGGTTGCCGGAAAAGCAACAATATTATATATATAACATTTTAAGATGATTTAAAATTATTATGGTAGATTACTTTTAGGTAGAAACAGTTATAGTCGCTGGTCGGACATAACGAAAAGGCAAATAGTTTAAACATGAAGGCCGTTGCCGGGATTGATGGTGCCCTGTGGGTGACTTTCATAGAAATCTCTGAATAAAAAGTTCTAAAAGAGGAGAGGTAGATGACTACAAAACATGATGAGGCTTTAATTCTTTGGTTTGATGAAATAGGTATAGAAGATGTACCCATGGTGGGTGGTAAGAATGCCTCTCTCGGTGAGATGTATCAGCATCTTACTGCCAAGGGCGTAGCGATTCCTCATGGCTTTGCTATTACCGCCTATGCCTACCGTTATCTCTTGAAGGCGGCCGGGGTGGAGCAGGCCATTAAAGATGCCCTGGCTGGTCTTGATACCTCTGACATGAGAAATCTCCAGGAGCGGGGGGCCAAGGTGCGGCATATTATTGAGACCGCCGAATTCCCCGATGATCTGCGCCAGGCTATTGCCGAGGGCTATGCCAAGATGGAGGAGGAGTACGGCAAGGACGTTGATGTGGCGGTTCGTTCCTCGGCTACGGCTGAAGATCTGCCGGATGCCTCTTTTGCCGGTCAGCAGGAGACCTATCTCAATATTCACGGCATGGACGCCCTGATCCATAATTGCCGGAAGTGCTTTGCCAGCCTCTTTACCAATCGGGCGATATCCTATCGCCATGACAAGGGCTTTGGTCAGTTTGACGTCTATCTCTCCATTACCATCCAAAAAATGGTACGCAGTGATTCCGCCTCTTACGGAGTTATGTTTTCCATTGATACCGAGAGTGGTTTCAAAGATGCCGCCTTTCTCACCGGAGCCTGGGGACTGGGTGAAAATGTAGTTCAGGGGGCGGTTAATCCCGATGAATTTTATATTTTTAAACCCACCTTGAAAGAGGGGAAACGGCCCATTGTCGGCAAGCGGCTGGGCAGCAAAGAGATCAAGATGATCTATAATGACGATCCCAACGCCGAGGAGCCGGTACAGAATATTCCCACCACCGCTGATGAACGTGGCCGTTATGTGATTAACGATGATGAGATTCTGCAGCTCGCTAAATGGGCCTGTATCATCGAAGATCATTACGGTAAAGGAATGGATATTGAATGGGCCAAGGATGGTGACGGCGAAAAGGTTGGCACCGGTAAGCTCTTCATCGTCCAGGCCCGGCCGGAGACCGTACACTCCCAGGCCTCTAAGAAGGTCATGGAAACCTATGTCATGGAGGAGCATGGCAAAACAATTGCTGTTGGCCAGGCCGTTGGCGCCAAAATCGGCCAGGGCGTCACCAATGTCATTGAGACTGTCGCCGATATTCATGACTTCAGGGAGGGGCAGGTGTTGGTTACCGATATGACTGATCCCGACTGGGAGCCGATTATGAAAATCGCCGGGGCCATTGTTACCAACCGGGGCGGCCGAACCTGTCATGCGGCTATTATTTCCCGGGAGCTGGGCATACCCTGCGTTATCGGTACAGTTGATGGCAGTAAGAAAATTGCCGATGGCAAGGAGGTTACTGTGTCCTGCGCCGAGGGTGAGACCGGTAATATCTATGAGGGAATTCTGAAATATCGTATCGACCGGGTTGATCTCGATAACATTCCCACTACCCGAACCAAAATTATGCTGAACTCCGGGATTCCGGAGAAGGCCTTTACCGAGGGGCAGATTCCCAATGATGGTGTCGGGTTGGCTCGTGAGGAGTTTATTATTAACTCCCACATTGGCATTCACCCCCTGGCTCTCTATGATTTTGATGACTTAAAGGACAAGGCCGCCAAGGGCAATGCCGAAGCCGCTGAGGTAGTGAAAATTATTGAGGAGAGAACCACCGCCTATCCTGGCGACAAAAAGCAGTTCTTTATTGATAAACTGGCCGAGGGCGTGGGCCGGATCGGGGCTGGGTTTTATCCCAAGGACGTTATTGTTCGCCTCTCCGATTTTAAGAGTAACGAGTACGCCAATCTCATCGGCGGTAAATTTTATGAGCCCGTAGAGAGTAACCCTATGATCGGCTGGCGCGGGGCCTCACGTTATTATGATCCCAATTACAAACGGGCCTTTGAGCTGGAGTGCAAGGCCCTGCTGAAGGTCAGAAATGAAATGGGTCTTAATAATATTAAATTGATGGTACCCTTCTGCCGCACCCCGGAGGAGGGCCGTAAGGTCATTGAGGTCATGCGGGAGTTTGGATTGGTGCAGGGGGAGAATAATCTTGAGGTCTATGTCATGTGCGAGATTCCCAGTAACGTCATCTCGGCTGATGCCTTCTGCGATGTATTTGACGGTTTCTCCATCGGTACCAACGATCTTACCCAGTTGACCCTGGGCCTTGACCGTGACTCTGATCTTGTTGCCCATATCTATGACGAGCGCAACGAGGCGGTGAAAACCATGGTGAAGATGGTTATTGATACCGCTAAGCGCCGGGGCCGCAAGATTGGTATCTGTGGTCAGGCACCCAGTGATTTTCCGGAATTTGCCACCTTCCTCGTGGAATGCGGTATTGACTCCATGAGTCTGATTTCCGACACGGTTATCAAAACCAGGCTGGCAGTGGCCGAGAAGGAGAAAGAGCTTGGCATAAAGTAAACAGAACTCGGATTATAAACAGGTAGTTGACAGGGAGATGGTCGCCAGGCCGTTTCCCTGTTGCTTATTAAGGTGAAGTGAGATGGTTAAAAGTGGAGCCGGGATGTATAAGTGGATTTTGAAGGATGACTCAGAGGTGTGTCTCTGTGAGAACTGTTCTAAAAAGGATTACAAAAAATTAATTATCAGGGTGCCCTGGAAGGCCGGCGAGAGGAATAGTGTGGTCTGCTGTGAAAGATGCGGTAAAGAGGGCGATATCACTATCTAACGGGTGGGTCAATTAAATTCCAGGGTGCTGGATTCGTTGAATTTTTCAAAGAATTCAGTAATAATGGCTTCTATGTTGTCATTGAAATATGATATTTGCGGTACATTCGTATCTGTCTCTTTAAGGCGGTAGAAATAGTTGTCCGGTTCCATGGCCTGGATACCGATACTCTCGGTGAGATAATTGGCGAGATAGACAATCTGGCAGTTTAAGACATTATCTGCCTGGGGATTTGCCTCATGGTGATGGGCCACCGGGGCGATAATATCCTCTGGCAGCTGCCAGCGGCGCAGTAAAAGGGCCGCGACCCTGGCGTGATTGGTATGGAGCATGGTCTGTTCAAACTGGATAATATCGCCGCTTTTAAACTCTTCCCCACGATTGAGGCAGGCACTCTGCAGATGGCGGTTTAGAATTATCTTACCTATGTCATGAAGCAGGGCGGAGGTGTAGAGGGACGATAAGGAAGGACAGCGGCCGTAACGGCCAATTATGGAGGCCAGCAGGGCGGTGGCGTAAGAATGACGCCAAAGGGCGCCCGGCTCTATATTATAGGCCTCCTGCGGTGATTTAAGCAGTCCGGCGGAGGCCGAGGTGATGGCCAGCATTTTGATGGTATCTACTCCCAGCCGGACAATTATGTCGGTGATGGAGTTTATTTCCTGCATGTGACCGAAATAGGCGGAGTTAGCCATTTTTAACATATTGGCCAGCAGGCTGGGATCCTGCTTGATCTTTTGTGATAAAGAATGGATGGGGCATTCGGCTTCGTTGGCCAGGGTCATAACCTCCAGGGCGATATCCGGCCGGGGGATGAGTTTGTCAATACCTTTGATAAATTCCTCTTCATTACTCATGGATATCTCCTTACCGCTGAGTGCTTACATTACCGTTATGAATTTCCAATGGACACTGTTTTTTTCCAATGGTCTCCGGTTAGAGTTTCTTCACAGTTACGGCTACGAGTTAATGGTACTTTGCAGCCCCTTGGTGAATAGTTATGACTTTTTCAGACTACCACAATAGCTGGAAAGGTGTCAATATTCCGTAATCTAATGAGTGAGCAGGGGGATTGACCATGAAAATCAAGAAGGAAAGAAGGAAGCATCTGCGTCTGCCCTTGAATTTTAAGGTCAGGGTTAACCTGCGGCATGATATAGTAGTGAGGGGGCAGACCCGGAATATAAGTTTTGCTGGGGCCTTTATTGAGCTTGATAAGGTGCCTCCCCTGCAACATGATGATTATTTCAGTCTTACCATGCTGGGACAGGTGGAATTTACCTGCCGTCTGATTCATTCCAACAGCGGTGGTATCGGCTGCCAGTTTGACTTTATCAAAATTCGGTATTATGAGGTGTTCAAAAATATGATGCTCAATAACGCCCCAGATCCGGAACGTCTTGTGAAAGAATTACACCGTTGGGCCCAGGATAATGGACACGCGGGGACAAAGGCGGCACTTTGAAGGTCAGGATTGATAAATGGCTGTGGGCGGCCCGTTTTTTCAAGACCAGATCCCTGGCCATGGCGGCGGTCAGCGGTGGCAAGGTGCATGTCAATGAGCAGAGAGTTAAACCGGCCCGCCTTGTCTGTATCGGTGATGAATTGCAGATTCAGAAGGGGGGCTATGAGTTTGTGGTCGTGGTAAACGCCCTAAACGATAAACGCCGCCCGGCCCGGGAGGCCTGCCTCCTCTATGAAGAAAGGGAGGAAAGTGTGGTCGCTCGTCAGGAACTGCGTGAACAAAGGCGTCTATTGCGGGCCACCGTTCCGGCTCCACCGCCCAAAAGGCCCGGTAAGCGGGATCGACGGTTGATTAAAAAGTTTATTCGTAAAGAGTAACTGCTGAATAAGTTACTTGCTTAAATGACTTCAAGGAGAAAACTATGAACAAGATAAGCAGAGCTATAATCAGTCTCACCGACAAATCAGGCATTGAGGATTTTGCCCGGCAGCTCAAGGAGCTGGGAGTGGAAATTCTCTCCACCGGCGGTACGGCAAAAAAAATGCGTGAGTATGGTATTGAGGTCAAGGATGTAGCTGATTTTACTGGCTTTCCTGAGATGCTTGACGGACGGGTTAAGACTCTTCATCCCAAGGTGCACGGCGGTATTCTGGCCCAACGTGATAACCCGGAGCACCAGGCCCAGATGCGTCAGTATGATCTGCAACCCATTGATCTCATTGCGGTTAATCTCTATGCCTTTGACAAGGCTGTGGCTGATCCGGCCTGTACTCTAACCAATGCCATTGAGAATATTGATATTGGCGGCCCCACCATGCTACGGGCGGCGTCCAAGAACTACCATGATGTAACGGTGATAGTTGATCCGGCCGATTATCCTCAGGTTATAGCTGAGATGAAGGAGACCGGCAATACCACTCTGAAGACCAGATTCCGTCTGGCCCGTAAGGTGTTTGACCTTACCAGTCATTATGACACGGCCATCAGCGAGTGGCTCAATAAGGTAGATATTGATAACCATACGGAGCTTAATCAGCGATGAAACTCGCGGTATTATTATCCGGCACCGGCCGTACCCTTCATAACTTTCATGAGCAGATCGCCCAGGGCAGCATGCGGGGCAGTATTGAGGTGGTGATTG
>JAJSAA010000199.1 GCA_024274995.1 Deltaproteobacteria bacterium | reverse complement strand
ATTCAGTTCCCCGGCCAGCTCCGCAGAGCAGCCGTCAGCCGCCAGCCGGTAACTGAACAGGGCGTACACCTCGGGATTACCATGCAGGGTTTGATCGGCAAGATCGGTAAGCCGGGCCCGCAGATCACCGATGCCAAGCATGTGAAAGGCCTTACGAAGTACGGCTGATGAGCCGCCGGAATCAAAAGGAGTGATGAGATGAATGGAATTATGGGTGTAGCGGATCAACTCGCGGCTTAAAAAGCGCAGGGCAGAACCGCCGCTGAAAAAAAGAATTTTGGGGCCGAGTTCCGGCATCCTGGCATAGCGATTCAGCTTGACCGGATCTGGAATAACAATCTCTTTTTCGATTAACAGCTTCATCTCTTGTCCCGTGTCAAATATCTTCTTCCAGAAAATCCATGCAGATATCAGCGGCGCGTTCAAAGTCGATGCCGCCGTGCAGCTCGATAACTGTTACCCCCCGCAGCATCTCAAGATAACTTGCGGCCGGGAAGTCATGCGGCTCATCGTCTTTCGGCAGATAAAAGAGCCCGGTTCCCTTCATAAAAGCAGGCAGCAGGTCAGGCCGCTCAGCGAGCTTAACCTGCTTGGCACGCACCTCGCCCTGATCACGCTGCCAGTTAAGAATAACCAATCCACTCATGGCGGCACTCAGCACAAACCTGTCGGGTCCGAAACATTCCTCAATATCGGCATCAAATTTATGCTCAAGAGCCCAAAGCTTATCGGCCGCCAGCCGGGCGAACTGCCGCCGCTGGTCGGCGGGAATAACACTGTTGAGATCGTTGTTATGTAAAACAGTGCCGGGGTTTACCCGCGGCAGCTTGGCAACCCCGCTCATCTTGCAGCTGTCACCTGCTCTTTCGATCAACAGCCTGTCGTTGCTGACAAACCAGGTACCCCGGCTCATTAGATGTAGGGCAAGAGTAGATTTTCCCATACCCGAAAAGCCGGCCAGGGCAAGACCGTGATCTTTATGCGTGACCCCGGCCGCATGACCGAGCAGACAGCCTTGTTTCAGTTTCCACTCAATAAAGCGGTTATTTATGAAGTTGACCACCTGATTGTCATTTTCCAGGCATGGGCCAACGGCCAGGTTATGCTCACCATCGAAGATAAAATACATCCCGGTAAGACGTTTATGGACAATACGTCCGTCCGCGAGATCAACATATTCCTCTTTGATTTTTGTTTTACCCGGATCAGGCTGTTTAACCATATAGGCCGTGTCAAAATCCACCTCAGCCTGATGAACCGTGATCAGTATATCAGCTTGTTGAAGGGGGCCGCTGACAAAGGGTTTAAAATATCTGCTGAGTTTATCAACCAGCTCAAGGTCATTGAAACGCACCTCAATTGAGCATTTTTCAAAGACCAGAAAAACAGAGTGTTTAACCGGATAGTCCCGGCACAGGGTCTCGACAAGATCTGCGCAGGTATTAACGGGAATTTTCATGATTTTATCCTCGCTAAAACATGGCTGGCATAAAGGGCCGCCGGATCAAGATCGCTGGTTTCCTTGATGCCCCGGAAGCCGCCAAAGGCGGAAACCTCGAAAACAACCGGGCCGTCCTTGCTTTCCACCACGTCTACGCAGGTAAAATCAAGGCCAAACGGCTCCTGGGCCCGTTCAGCCAGTTCAATTACCGCTGGAGAGGGGGTGTAGGACGCGTATTTGCCGCCCGAGGCAGTAGTAGTATTCCAGGATGTGCCGTTGTTGCAGCGGGCGTAAGTGGTAAGATATTTACCACCGAGAAAGGCGATGCCAAGATCCTGGCCGTTCAAGTCAATTTTTTGTTGAATATACATTACCTCGTTGACCGCCTTATAGCTTTCGACCTCCTCCCTTGCCCCGGTACTGTCGACAATTACCTTCATGCCTCTGGCCTTAGAAGAATATAGGGGCTTAAAAACCGCCTCACCGTAGCGCCTGACTGTTTCCAGAGCGCGGTCGACACTCTCGGTGATAACTGTGGGCGGCATGGGGATGTTGTGCGAACGCAGACTTACGGTGCAGCTCAAACGGTTCAGTACCCGCATAATGGCAAGCGGCGATGAGAAAACAGACACCCCTCGGGTCTCCAGAAAACGGAGTATCTCGAGGCGGTCAAGCAGATCCGGCGAATAGCGGCTGCCAATTTTTTTGATAATCAGCCCGTCAAAATCAGCGAGATCATTCTCTCCACAGCGTACTGAACCGCTGTCCAGATCAAGCACCACCTTATCCATATCAATGAGAAAGTGCTGCCCGGTAAGGCTTGCTACCGTATCGGCCAGCCACTCGGAAGACCAGCCGTCCGTTGTTCCAACAACACCAATTTTCATAAAATCTCCTTATTAGTAAAATAACACGTCAATGGGGAATTTGAAGTTCATTAGTTCTTCCTTTTTGAGTGAACCGACTTTTTCAAGTATATACTGCCCCCGCATAAACATCTCCCTGGCGAACTCGACATTTAGCTCAAAGCGGGTCGAAGTAATGAATGAACGGGCCATACCAAGTGCCAAACGACAGTCGAAATACACGTCCTTATTCTTCGCTGCGAAGGCCTGTGCCTCTTGAAATATATGCTCAATTATCCAGTTCAGCCGGCCTCTGACCGATCCGGCAAAAACCGGCATCCTGAAAAAGGAAACCAACAGCACCGAAACATCCTGCAGGTAATCGCTTTGTCTGGAGCGGTAGAGATCAATGAAACTGATTACACCGTTTTCCTGGTTAAGAAGTATATTATTGGTATTACAGTCACCGTGAACAAAAACGGTAAAGGGGGCATTCAGCTGCTTCTCAACCAAACCGGCCCGGCTGATCAGTTCCATGATAGAGTAAATAGGCTTACCGCTTATCTGCATATCTTGTTTAAAAAAGAGCGGATGAACGGCCCTTATACCCTCCAGCCGGGACAACAACTGGGCGATATAATCTGTCTCGGCAGAAGCCTTAACCATGGTTTTGGCCCATATCGCCTGAAAAGTCTTATCAAGGTTATTTAAGGCGCTGGCCAGCACGTCTTCATCGCAGGTCAGCACCAACTCGTCCAGGGTCAAACCGGGAAGAAACTCCACCAGGATAGCAGCCTTCCCGCCCTCTTCATGGCAGCTGATGATTTTAGGAGTCAAACCAGGCATGATCTGCTGCCATTTCTCCAGATTTTTCTTTTCAGCCAGTATTTTTTTGGCACTGCCGCCCTTAAAAATACCATCCTGAGTTCGCAGCCCGTCATTGGAACTATTTGACTTTATGCGGCTGATATTACAACCGCTCCTGGTTCCCCAGTAAGTTTCATAGCGAAGTTTGGGAAGTGATTCATCTATTCCCGACTTGGAGATTGTCTTCCGCAAGGCTTCAAACTGGGCTATTTTGATCTTCTCACCCAGGATAGCGTAGAGCAGAGCTTCCCCAATGTTGAGCAGCGAATCTCCAATACGCTCCAAATAGCGGAATATAAAGAGCATAGTGACGATGTCTTCCGGCGTTTTATCGCCCCGAAGCCCGGCCATGGCCAGATCGAAATGGTATTTATATAGACGGTCAAGGTTGAGCTCAGCTTCACAGATTATGAGCGCCTTGGTCAAATTACCTTCTTCAAGTACTGGCAGGATAAGGGGGAAACATTTTTCCACCTCGTCAAAAAACGGCTCGTGATTAAAATTCTTCAGGCTGGAAATTTTTTTTATATAGCCGACCTGACGTACTATATTAACGCAAAAATCAGCAATTCTCTCCAGGTTGGAGCAAATGATATTTTTAGCGCGGATAATATTAATCGCCTTCTGATCCAGGGAATGATCCTGGTAAATCTTCGAAAAGATGAGGTTTTCAATGACCGCCTTCAGGTTATCAATATAGTCATCGCGGGAAACAATTTTCTCAAAGAGTTCTTTGTCCATACTCCGCATGAAATTGCGCGTAACATCCACTTGATTGGTAACCTCAAGAATAAGGAAGCGGAAGTTTTCATCGAGATCGTTAACAATTGTCATAATTTAGTAAATCAGGACTGGATATCCAAGGTATTATTGGAGCTAACCACTTTGGAATGTTCGTCCGTCCAGGATATTTTGATATTCAAGCGGTTTTTGTTTGACTTCCTTTTGGCCTTGATGGTCAGTTTTAATAACCCGTTGGGATACATGGTAATATCCTCACCGTCAGTTCTGAGAATAATTTTTTTTTGGGCAATGCCCTTGAGAAGCGATTCAAGATAAGACTTGATCGTTTCCGAATCTTGAAATGATTCAAAAAAGAATTTCTGTTCAGCCATTGTTTTTCTCCTTTTTATAAAGTCAGGGTACTATGTTTTGTATGAACTGCGGCTCTAACTTGCTCAACCGGTGAGCCGTGCCCTGTATTCCTCAATCACCTGGCGGCGGTTCATCTCGGCGATGGCAAGTTTCTTCCGGATCAAGAGATCATCCCAGGGAGGCTGTACACCTATTTCACGGTCGGCCTTTTTTTTATCCTGCCGCCGTGGATCTTTAACCTTTTCGCCCATATGGGTATCATCGCCCATGAAGATCAGCAGCTTTCTTTTCGCAAGACCTAACTGTTTGTTTTTGTTAATCACCACCGAGATTAAAAAGTCAGTATATTCCAATGATTGGGGATTCCAGACCTCGTAGCCATCAACATCATATTCCGCCAGCAGTATAGGCCAAAACTGCTCGGGATGAGGAATAACAATACCTGCCCCGATGGAGCGCGCTTCTTCTATAATTTCTGAGGTACGGTAGAAATATGTCAGAGGAAATCCAGCCTTCACCTCCTGCTTGACCGCCCTGAGAAAAAGTTGCGCACGGGTGATTATTACGTCCCCCAGTTGACCGCGCAGACAGTCAAGATAGTTACGCAGCAGCTTATTCTTGATGGATTGCCGGGGAACGATGCTGTAATGGCGATCAAGGAGTTTTTCTATCTTGGCGGTTTCTGAACGTACCAGATTGATAATTTTCGGCAGCGTGCCAGTTTTACTGGCAGCTCGGTCTAAACGGTCTTCCACCGGCTTGGTGATAGTATGAATAAGGTCAAAAAGCTGCGAGGAACGGTACTGAAATGTATGTTTAAGAGCCGCAGAAAGCACCCCCGCCCGTTCGAGGTTTTGTTTGTCAAAGTGGAGGAGCAGCTGCACTTTACGCTTGAACCCCTTCGAGTAGCAATCTACCTCCGCGCCGCAGAAAGAACCGTATGTAAGAATCTCATTGTGCTGGGTTGGGATAATCAGCTCCTCCTGACGGTTCGGGTAGAGCAGATCCACCCGGCGATCGATCAGTTCCAGCGGCACAAATTCGGGATGCCAGTGGACAGCAAGGACATTTTCCTGCCGAGGATAGGTTTTGGAAGAAGAGATAATTCGTTGGCGTTGTTCGTCGTCAAGATCGGTGGAGATAACTCTAAAAAAACGTTTTTCGTCCTCTTCGTTTATTTCCGGCGTCAACTTACTGCTCTTGTGCCTGATGGGTTTATTACTAAGTTGTATGAGTTTCATTTTAAAAAAAGTACAGGGAATATGTTAAGATAATGTTACGCTTCGATTAGTTTTTGGTGTAGATGATCAGGTTGCTTAGATACATTTCTCCCGCAGCGGCAGATAAACGGTGAAGCGGCAGCCCCTGCCCTCCTCGCTTTGCAGCTCTACCATCCCCTTTAATGATTTGCTGAGTACCTTTACGGCATAGAGCCCAATTCCCGTACCCTTGGTTAACCCCCGGTGTCTCTTGCCCCGATAATATTTCTCAAAAACTTTTCTTTGCTCCTGCTTGGGAATACCGGCCCCCGGATCCTCGACTCTCAGGATGAGTTCGCGGCCTGAGCTGGAGACGTCAATACTGCATTTGATCTCGGTCTTGGGATAGGTGTATTTAACCGCATTCTCCAGCAGGCTGGAAAAAATGAGTTTAAAAGCGCTGCGGTTAAAATATACCGTTTCCAGGGCCGGATAATGAGAGTGAATGGTTATCTCTTTCGCGGCTGCCACCTGTTCATAGAGTTTCAGCACTTCATCAAGAGAACTTTTTAAATTAAAGGGCGTGCTTTCAAGATCAAAGTCCTCGCTCTCCACCTGGCACATTAGAAGTACCTCCTCTGAGATATTCAGGAGATATGAGGCGCTTACGTTAATCAACACAAGATATTTCTTTTCTTTGTCCGGCATAATATCTGCGGTTGAAAGCTGTATCCGGGAACAGAACCCCTGAATAAAAGACAGGTGATTCTTCAGCTCGTGACATAGCAGCCCCTGCAGATCAAATGAGGTGCGCTTTTCGCTCTGCAACTTGCTGATTTCAGCCTGCAATTGCATGTGCTTATGACGGTCGTCAATCAACCTGGCGCAGCTGATTAAAACTTCTTTGATGGAGTATGGCTTGGCGATATATATATTGGCACCTGCTTCAAGTCCTTTGAGCTTGGCATTCTGATCCCCAAGGGCGGTGAGCATGATAATCGGTGTCGAGGCAAACAGAGAATCATGATGATTCCGGATAAAATGGCACACCTGCCAGCCATCCATCTCCGGCAGCATAATATCAAGCAATATACAATCGGGCTGCAATGATTCAGCCATTCGGCAGGCCTGTCGGCCCGAAGTCGCGGTTTCAGTATGGTAATTTGCCTTTTTCAGGCGAAACTCAAGAAGAGCGACAAGATCCTCCTCATCCTCAACTATGAGAACCCTGGCTACTTGCGATGCCTTTTCAACAGTATCTTTTTCCTTTACGTCGGGCATTTAACTTCTCCTGTTCCCCGGTTTATTATTGATGGCCGTATCCTTCTTCTTCAATACTAAAGATGCCATGTTAGAAAGACGTTAAGGTGCGGTTAATTATTGATTCACAGATGGATTTTTACGATTTTTGTCAGCTGCGAAAAACCATAATTTAACCTGCTCTTAACCTGATTCTAACAAACCTCAGGTATGACAAAGCGTAAGCATAGCTATCCCCCAACCCCCATAGAAGACCAGACTGCCATAATGAAAAACAAAATTTCCACTCAATCTTTATACCTTGACGAAACCGAAAGAAAACGGCATGAATCGGCAATTAGCCAGCTCTGTGAGGAGTTATCCATTCGCCGGTCGGCAATGGAGGGTATCTATGAAGAGATTCTCCTTGAGCTAAAATCAAAAGCCCACATCCAGGATTTTCTCTACATCTTCGTTGATCGAACCATCCGGACTCGTTATAGACAATCAAATAACGCAGTTCATAGGAGACCTTTGCGTCCTTTAAGCATCAAACAGTCTGAATAAGTAGCGGGGAGGGAAACTGTCTGCCGGTTTGTTGACAAGCAGTCTCACACAAGGGGTCAGGCTTGACAAATGGGCGTTTTGCGGTTAATGGTCAGGGCATGGCACGAAAACCCAGAATTCATTATCCCGGCGCTTGTTATCATGTCATCCTGCGCGGCAATGCTGGTCATGATATTTTTTTTAATAAAAAAGACCGGGAACAGTTCTTTATTCTGTTGCAGGAAGGAATTGAAAGATACAAACACCGCATTCACGCATACTGCCTGATGACAAACCATCTCCACCTGGTAATTCAGGTGGGAGAAATTCCGTTATACCGTATCATGCAGAATATAGCTTTTCGTTATGCAACTTATATAAACCGCCGTAAAAGGCAGGTTGGTCATTTGTTTCAGGGGCGCTACAAAGCATTGTTGATTGATGCTGACAGTTATCTTCTGGAACTGGTTAGATATATCCACAATAATCCTGTTCGTGCCGGGATAGTCAAAACGCCGGAAGAATATTCCTGGAGCAGCCATAATGTTTATTCAGGTAGAACCTCGGTATCCTGGCTGACAACAAACTGGGTATTATCACAGTTTGCTGATTCCAGGACGCAGGCGGTCGGGTTGTACCGGGAGTATATCCTGTCAGGCATAAATGAAGTACATAGGAAAGAATTTTATCAGGGTAATATAGAAGGACGCATGCTTGGCGATGATCGTTTTGCCGAAGAGGCCTATGTCATGGCATCACAAAAAATACCAGTCAGAACAACCCTTGAGCAATTGACCCAGGCAGTTTGCGGGCAATACGAAATTGATCCTGAGATGTTATCCAGTGGCGGTAGAGTAAGGAGGATATCGGAACCCCGTTCTGTTGCAGCCCTGCTGGTTCGTGAAAGCAGCCATCTCAGCCTTATGGATCTCAGTCGAAGTTTGAACCGGGATTTGTCAGGTCTGAGCCAGGCCGCTTCACGGTTAGACAAGCGGCTGAGCTCAGATCTGGATTTGCTGAAAAAAGTTAATAAGATCAAGAAAATGATCAGCTAACACCCATTTGTCAAGCCTGACCCCCTGGCTCTCTTTGAAAAGTTTAAGGAATCCAAACTTGCAAACAATAGCTGCTTGTGTCATTATTTACCCATAACTTAGATAAAGGGGTAAAATATGCCACAACGCAATTTGCCAAACAAAGGGCTTCCACCTGAAATGACTGACAGTATCAGGGCTTTAGGTGAACATATCCGAATTGCCAGGGTAAGACGAAACTTGACGATGGAAGAAATGGCCTCCCGTATGTTTATCACGAGAAAAACTTTGGCCAGGCTTGAAAAGGGAGAAACTGGTGTCTCTCTGGCGGTTTTGGCCTCTGCACTATGGGTATTGGGTCTTGATGATAATTTAAAAAATATTGCCGACCCTGCCCAGGATACTGTCGGCCTTTTTCACGAACGGAAAAAGCTCCCTAAACGGGCCAGCGCCAACAAACAAGATAACGAACTTGATTTCTAAGCAGGGGAAAATAGTATGTCGGAAAGCAAACTAATCGTATTTATCTACCTGTTAGGAGAAACAAAAGCGATACCTGCCGGAATTTTCACCCATGACAATGATTTACCCATGGGCATCTTTGCCTATGGGCAGCGCTATCTTGAACGAAAAAACTGCCTGCCTGTAGATCCTGTTGCCCTGCCTTTGGGCAAGGCTCCACGGGAAGTTCTCATTAATGGTGGTTTATATGGATCCTTCCGTGATGCCGCCCCTGATTACTGGGGACGGTTGGTCATTGCCGCAGAAGCAAAGACAGCACCGGAAGCCATGTCGGAAATTGATTATCTCCTGGCGGCTAATGCTACCCGGGTTGGTAATCTGGATTTTCGTCTGGCCCTGAATGATCCAGAGCCAGAACTCCTCCCCCCTAATTTCAATCAGCTTGCAGATATCATTACTGCTGCTGCAGAAATTGAATCGGCAGGAACAACCTCACCATATTTCCTCCAACTTCTGCGCCAGGGAAGCAGTATGGGCGGGGCCAGACCAAAATGTACGGTGGAATGGCAGGACTCTTTATGGATTGCCAAGTTTCCAGCAAAGGGAGACACCATCAATATGCCCCGGCTGGAATATGCCACTATGACCCTTGCCGGGAATTGTGGATTGAATGTCCCGGAAATGCGTCTTATTCAAGTAGGCCAACAGGATGTATTCCTGATTAAACGATTTGACAGAGAAAGAACAGGCAGCGGATGGTGCCGAAGCGGCTTTCAAAGCAGCCTGTCTCTCATGCAATGGGATGAGGGGGAGCATCACAACTGGTCCTACCCGGCAATTGCCGGACGATTACGACGCTTCATGACCACACCGCATATCCATGAGCTTTACCGGCGAATGATTTTTAACATCCTGGTGCGAAACACCGACGATCACCCGCGCAACCATGGCATTCTGTTCCAGGGAAATCAGGCAGCCCTGTCACCTGCTTATGATATTGTACCAGCTCTTACCCGGCCCGGTGTTACCACTGATTTTCGGCTGGCAATGTCCGTTGGAAACCAGGGCAGAGAAGCCCTCCTTGAAAATGCATTAAGTCAGGCTGAACAATTCGGCCTGTTAAAAGGGCAGGCAAAAGGAATTATCAATGAGCTGGTTCATAAGCTTCGCAACTGGCCAGGCCATTTTGCAGAGTGCGGCTTCAGTGCCGAAAATATTGAACAGTTTCGACCATCTTTCAGGAAGGAGAAAATGTATGGATAACGAATAAGATACTGTCTTGAAAGTCAATAATTATTCCCATTATTTAAGTGTTAATTTTTACCCTAAACTAAAGCGAGACTAGTTGTTGTCGTCCAGTTTATATCACCGGACTTTGTCCAAATTAAAATACTATTGTGAAGGCTTCGCCTTATTTAAAGGATTGGGGCTTCGCCCCAAACCCCAAGGTTAGATTGTGTGAGGAACGAGCCTTAATCGTGGTCTGTCCCCGATTTCCTGCCTGGAACTATCTTGACAAGTCCTCTTCTGATGTGTACACGTTGTGAGAGGACTTGTTTTTTTATTCCCTGTCAGGAGGATCAGTCGTGGAAAAAATAAATGTACGAGAGGCCCGTCAACATATAGGGCAGTTGCTTGATAAGGTTATTGCTGGTGAGCAGATTATCATTATGCGGCGGGGGAATCCGGTTGCTAAAATGTCTGCTTTTGACAAAGGTGAGCTGGATGAGCAAAAATTCCCAAACCGACAGGATTTTAGGAGTCGTATTCCCACGGCAAGAACGAGCGCTGCTCAATTGGTTCGGGGTATGAGAGATGAACGAGGGTAAAAAATATTATTTTGATACGAGTGCCATATTACCATATTATCGACAGGAAGATAAAAGTGATCTTGTCGAAAAGATGCTTTGTTCTCTCCGCCCTCCGGTGATAATCAGTGACCTCTCCCGGGTTGAGTTTGTTTCAGCTATTGCTCGGTTGGTGAGGATGGCAGAAATTACTGAGCCTCAGGCAAACTTAATTGATAATATGTTTACTGCTGATAATAGGGCTGGGTTGTTTATGCGTAAATCGTTAGGGCCGTTATGTTATCAGCAGGCGGAGAAATGGATATCTGCCAGAAAAACGTCATTGCGTACTCTTGATGCTTTGCACCTTGCATGTTGTTTAACGTCCATGATCACAATGGTTACTTGTAACAACATCTTGCACCAATCGGCCGAAATACTTGGAGTCCCGTCGTTGCTTATTTAGTAAGCGCTCAACAAATCTCATCTGGTATTTACGTGGAAATGAAAAAGCATATCAATTCATTGATAATTCAAATAATTTTTTTATTTCTGTCGTGACTTATATGGAACTTGTTTAAGGTATGAGGAGTAAAAAGGAATTAAACTGTTTACGCAAAGCTCTGCATATCTTTCATTCCCATTTCATTAGAAAATGATCAGCTAACACCCATTTGTCAAGCCTGACCCCCCCCAGAAAGCCCTGGTTTGTTCCGGCTGTTCTTTTTTATTATCTTTCTGACAATTATATCCTTATGGTAAAAATAGTATTGACTGTTTTTACCATAAGGATATAATTGTCAGATGAGATTACGTTATCTGACGAATTACATTCGTGAAGACCTGCAAAAGAAAATGGTCTTTATTGGCGGCCCGCGCCAGGTTGGTAAAACTACT
>JAJSAA010000198.1 GCA_024274995.1 Deltaproteobacteria bacterium | reverse complement strand
CGCCCCGGTAGGATTATCCGGGTTAATAATCAGGACGGCCACCACTGCCGGATTATATTTTATGCGTTTTTCCAGATCATCAAGGTCCGGATACCACATATTTTTTAGGATCAAGGAGATAGGTAACCGGCCGATCTCCGGCATGAGCTGCCTCAGCCGAGGAGTGTGCGGTATAACTCGGCGAGGGCATAACCACCCTGGCAGTACGTTTAAGCATGCCATAGATCTTGCTGATAGCATCGCCTAAACCGTTAAAAAAAATTATATCATTCGGCGTAATCTGAGCTCCGCCCCGCTGGTTAGTAAGCTCCACCAAATACTCTCTTGTAGCCAAAACCCCCCGGGTTGGTGAATAGCCGTAGGAGGCATCCTGTTGAGCCAGACCGGCGACAATATCCTTCATCCAGGCTGGAATAACCTCGCCCTTGGCCACTGGATCGCCAATGTTCTCCCAGTGGACATTAATCCCCATTTTTTGTAATTTCTCACCGACCGTAACGATATTACGAATTTCGTAGGTAAGCTCCCCGGCTCCAATATGGACTATATCTGTACGCATAATATTCCTCAAACGATTAATTTAACCGCTTGATTATGGTTTCAGCCCGGAACTTTGTCAAGGACTTTAGTAATGACTCAGCATAATGTCTACAAATACCAACACCACCAGAGTGTGATTTCCTGGTAACTATTCAGCCGATCAGGAGGGGGAAGAATCAGACGACACGGCCAAAGGAACCGGCGGCGGAACGAAGATACTGCCGAATAGCCTGTTTGGTACGATGCGAGGTTGAAGGCTGAACAGCAGAAGAATCGGGAGTCACAAGCGCGGCGCCTGCCGCCTGCAAAATTGGAGTCCGACCATCACCCTGGTCGGCTTGAGCGCCTTTAAGCGCCGCAGCAGCCGCCTCGCTCTCTTTTGTATTACGTTCAGCGGCAATCCGCACTATTTCTTGAGCCGCTTTGGCAATACGAACAGTAGCCTGAGCCGCCACCAGCTGATCCTGGCCGGAAGGATCAGCCGGGGCCAGCGCCGCCCGCCGTACCGTCTCCATTTTGGAGATTGTCTCCTGGGGACTCTTGCCAGGCGAGGTATCTATCTGCACCTCGCCGCCCACTGCGTATTTACGGCCATCCGGGCCGGTCTGATAGTGATATGAGGCCCCACTTCTGGCGTAACCACCCGCCGCCGCCAAATGAGCCAGCTCGTGATTATGAACCTCCTGATCTACCTTCTGCAGTTTATCTATCAGTAACTTTTCAGAACTGCTTAACGGGGTGCCATTGGGCTTCCTCGGCCCGGCAGGATTCTTTGCCGTATCATGCAGCCCTTTATCCCTATCCCCTTGGTCGGGGACGGCGGCATTATTGGCCTTGTCGGCATCGGGGGGAGCTTGCTGACCTGCCGCCCCGGTGGACTGACGGGGATCACTGCCGTGGTCAGCCGGCCGTTTCAAGCCGCCAGCGGCTGCCGCCCTGGTATAGAGCGGCGGGAATGAGACAGGCGAAGAGGGGCTGCTCCGAATAAAGGAATTCCGCCCGGCAGCGGAAGAGAAAGGGCCAGGAGGAATTACCTTGGCACGGCCTGCAAGCCGACCAGTTGCCGGAACCGAAAGCCCGGCAAGCAGGGAATTAACATTCATGATTAACTCCGAACAACGTCATTTCAAAAAAAAACACCACGTTATTTTTGCTATCGGCATCCTGCCCTGAAACTTTAATTTTTTTTGAACTATTTTTTTGAACTATTCAGCGCTTATTGCTCATTACGGGCATTTCACTGCACAGCTACCTCTCTTGGGGGCAAGTCACGAAAAACGTTCATCGCAGACAGTACGCTTATCAATGGGCATAAAACGACGCTTCGCTGGCCCCACATAAAGCTGGCGCGGCCGGCCTATCCGCCAGTTATCGTCATCCCACATCTCCTTCCATTGGGCTATCCAGCCCGGCAGTCGTCCCAGGGCGAACATCACGGTAAACATATCATCGGGTATACCAATGGCCTTGTAAATTATACCGCTGTAAAAATCCACATTGGGATAAAGATTGCGCTCAAGAAAATAGTCGTCATGCAGGGCAACCTCTTCAATTTCCTTGGCAATATCAAGCAAAGGATCATGGCAGTTCAAGGTGGTCAACACCTCATCACAGACCTTTTTAATGATCCGGCTCCGGGGATCGTGGGTCTTGTAAACTCGATGCCCAAAGCCCACCAGCCGGAAAGGGTCATTACGATCCTTAGCCTTCTCGATATATTTCTTAAAATTTCCGCCCTCCAGATATATACGTTCAAGCATCTGCATAACGGCCTGATTGGCCCCGCCGTGCAGGGGCCCCCACAGGGCGCTGATCCCGGCGGAAATAGAGGCGTAAAGATTCACATGGGCGCTGCCCACAAGACGAACGGTAGAGGTAGAACAGTTCTGCTCATGATCGGCGTGCAGAATAAGCAACTTATCTAAGGCATTAACTATCACCGGATCAACCTCATAGGGAGCCACCGGTGAATCAAACATCATATTAAGGAAATTAGCGCAGTAAGAATAATCATGCCGAGGATAAACCAGGGGCTGGCCCATTGATTTTTTATATGAGAAAGCGGCGATAGTGCGAACCTTGGAAAGCAGACGGGCCGCCATTTTGTCTATCTTCTCCATGGGATTATTAATCATCTCCGGATAAAACACCGACAGAGCGTTAACAATGGAAGAGAGAATAGACATGGGCGGGGAATCAGGCGGGAAACGGTCAAAAAAATGAATCATATCCTCGTGCATAAGAGAATATTTATTCATCAGAACTTTAAAATTGCCTAATTCACCCATCGTCGGCAGACAACCGTTAATCAGCAGATAAGCCACCTCCACGAACTGACAGTTATCCGCCAGATCGGTAATGGAATAACCGCGATAATTAAGAATGCCCTTTTCTCCGTCAAGATAGGTAATGGCACTGGCGCACGAGCCGGTATTCATATAACCATAATCCAGAGTAACACAGCCGGTACGCTTTCTTAAGGAGCTGATATCAATAACCCGCTCCCCCTTGCTGCCCTCCAGAATCGGAAATTCATAGACCTGACCATTAATCTTCAGTTCCGCTTTTTCGTTCTGTAGTTCATATTTTTTTAAATCCATATTACACCTTGGGTTTTTCATTCAAATTCAAAAGAAACAACTCTCCACTTGCGATACTCCCGGCAATCAGTTAAACATTAAATTTGTTTTTGGCGGGAAAGAACTTGGATAAAATTACCGCTCAGAAAAGCGCTGACTCCTGATGCAGCTAAACAGTTACAGCTCGGCGTTTAGGGCAATTTACAGTTATACCTAAATAATTACCTCAATTGCACTTAGGCAAACCCACAAGCTTACTATACAAATCACTTTTTTTCAATGTCCCATCCAACTACCCTGAATGACAGGATAAAAAAATTTAAAACAGAGGTGAGCATCTACCCTGTTTCCTGCGAGAGGCTGAGCAGGGGACGTTCTGATTTTGAATGGTTAGAGGCGGTTCTAACCGGCGGAGCCCGCATCGTCCAGCTCCGCGACAAGGAAACAGATGACCGCCGTCTCTACGACAAGGCCAGAATATTCAGGGAAAAAACCATCGAGGCCGGGGCCTTGCTCATCATTAACAACCGGCTGGATATAGCCCTGGCCGTGGCGGCCGACGGCATACATCTTGGCAACTCAGATCTGCCGGTCGCCGAGGCCCGCCGCCTGGCGCCGGAGTTAATCATCGGGGTCTCCGCCAACACCAGGGAACAGACGGCATCCGCCCACAAGCGCGGGGCTTCATATTTCAATATCGGCCCCATATTTCCCACCAGCACCAAGGAGGGGCTCAGCACCTTTCTCGGGCCCAAGGCTGTCCCTGATTTTTCCGCTCTCTCCCCCCTACCCTTTACGATTATGGGCGGCATAAAATTTAAACATATCACAGAGCTTAAGGCCTTGGGGGCGCAACGAATTGCCGTGGTAACCGCCCTCACCATGGCCGATGATATCGCCGCTGACACCAGAAAATGGCGCCGGGCGTTAGAACAGAGATGAACCGCAGCTATAACTATTCAGTATTCAGCCAAGACCAATAAATGACCAATCTAACCGACACAAAACAGGCAATCCTGCTGCTCATGGAATACGCAGTTAATGATGAAGATATTACTGCGGCCCGCGAATTGGTGGAGCGTCATCAAAACGACCGCATCTCGTTAAATGTCTTCCATGAATTTTACAGTTTTTTACCAGAAGCCAAAAACGATGCCATCAAATTTCTTAAACTCCTGGCCGACAAAGAAGGTGGCTTTCTACTGGCCGCCGGAACCACTAATAATATTTTCTGCTACTTTGCCACCACCGAGGGGGCTGAATTCTTAGGCCCCCTCAATGAGGGAATATGGGACAAGGATGTGCTGGACTTTTTTAGTCTCAGTCACGAAGAATCAATCGAAAAATTCAAGAATTTAAAAGAACTCCCTTTTTACATCCCGGCTCACATGGATCTCAAACGCTGCCCGATATGCTCAACCAACCATGGCGAGCTGCACCGCTTAGGCTGCCCGGTGGAGATCTGCCCCTGGTGCGGGGGGCAGCTCACAAAATGTCATTGCCGCTTTCAGGAAACCGACCGCGACCAGCTCACCAATGAGGCCCACCTGCGGCTCTTCAAAGAAAAATTAAATGATAAAGGCCGTCTGCCTTTCAACGCCACAGAGCAGAGTCTCACCTTAGGCTAACCCTGACAAAAATACAAAAAACTCAGCAGGTTGAACTGTAATACAATTCAACCTGCTGAAATGCGGCGCTCAATCACTTGGTGATTTTCATGTCCTGCATATATTTAAAAAATGGCGAATCAGAAGAAATCACCAGGCTGGTATTCTTTCCCATAGTCTGTTCATAACTTTGCAGCGTTTTGCTAAAGGCGTAAAACTCCGGATCACGGTTATAGGCCGCAGCATAAATAGTAACCGCCGCGGCATCAGCCTTCCCTTTAATCTCTTCAGCCGTCTCGGTAGCAGCCGAGGTTATAGTCTTTAACTCCCGTCCTACCCGGCCCAGAATTTCAGCCTTCTGGCCTTCGCCAAGAGAGCGTTTGTTCGCCGCGATTCTCTTACGTTCCGAGATCATCCGTTCATAGACCTTCTTCCGTACCGATTCAATATAATTGACCCGTTTAAACATGACATCCACAACATCAATGCCATACTTGGGGGTGGCCTTGGAGACAATATCCCGAATGCGTTTCTCCATACCATCACGCCCCATAATAATTTTGGGGCCAGCCTTGCCATCCTGGCCGAGATGATCTTTGGGATTCCAGTCCGAGCTTCTGATAATCTCCACCAGGTCGTGTTTATTGACCAGATCCCGCACCGTAGAGCCGATAATATCATCTAAAACACCCTGGGCCCGGCTCTCGTTATTCACCGCCTGCAAAAAAGTCAAGGCGTTTGATATCCGCCAGCGGGCTGAGACATCCACATAAACAAAGGTCTTGTCCTTGGTGGGAATCTGATTGGGATCACCGTCCCAGATCAGCAGCCGCTTATCAAAATACTGGACATCCTGAATAAAGGGAGCCTTAAAATGTAGACCGGCTTTAACTACTGGCT
This sequence comes from Deltaproteobacteria bacterium, assembly GCA_024274995.1. Lineage (GTDB taxonomy): Bacteria > Desulfobacterota > Desulfobulbia > Desulfobulbales > VMSU01 > JAADIV01. The sequence goes on along the minus strand of JAJSAA010000198.1, from coordinate 8,202 downwards.
GCCCCACCGGCGCGCCAAACTGGGTTACCACCGCCTGACGTCCTTCAGGCAGAATAAAAAAGCCGTCCCAGGCCGTGACAATCAGCCCCAGGACAACAATAATCAAAACTGTTCTTATAATCTTATTCACCGCTGAATTCCTCCGGGTTACATACTATATTTTCTAACGTCATAATTATTTACCTCCGGCCCGAAGTCCGGAAGCCAAAGCGCTGCGCCCTATATTCATAAAGGGTAAAAGGGATCGTTGATCTTTATCAAGCACATATATTGCCCCGACCTTGGGCAGAATATTCTGCATGGTCTCCAGATACATCCGCCGCCTGGTAACCTGGCGGGCCAATTTGTATTGTTTCAAAATGTCCGTAAAGCGAACCGCCTCACCCCTGGCCAGATTGACGCGCTGAACAGCGTACCCCTTAGCCTCTTCTACTATTTTTTTAGCCTCACCCTTAGCTCGGGGAATAACCTTGTTATAGGTCGCCTCGGCCTCATTAACGAGGCGTTTCATATCCTGATCTGCCTCATTGACCTCATTAAAGGCCGGTTTGACTGCATTAGGCGGATTCACATCCTGGAGCTTAACGGTGACAATCTTAACTCCGCTCTGGTAATAGTCCATAATCTTTTGCAGCTCTATGGCCGTTGACGATTCGATGATCTCCCGATTGGTGAGAGCATAATCGAAATCCTGATTACCCACTACCCGCCGGATGGCCCGTTCCGAGACATCCCGCACCGCCTGGGGGACATTACGGACTTTAAAAAGAAATCGAACCGGATCCCGCACCTTGTACTGGACGATCCAAGACATATCAATAACATTTTTGTCCCCGGTAAGCATCAGGGACTCAGTTTGATAACCACGCTTCTCAAAGATAGTTTTCTGCCCTGGCAGCCGGGTGCGGAAACCAAATTCCTGCTTACGAATCGTCTTCACATCCACCTTATAGAGATCGTCAATAAGGGGAATTTTAAAATTCAAACCGGAATCAGTAGTTTTATAATATTTACCGAGACGAAGAATCACCCCCTTCTCACCCGGACTGATCGTATAAAAGGAGGAAGAAACCAGATTAAAGAGGATAAGCAGGCCCACCACCAACAATATTTTACCAACCCCAAAGCCTAAACCCTTGCCGCCGCTGGAGCCCGAGCCACTATTAGTGCCATCAGGTGGTTTATTGCCCCGATTATGACCACCCTCAAAGCTGTCTTTAATCTTCTTTAAAAGAGCGGCGAGAAGATCCTCCGGCGAAGACGGCCGTTTGCGGCCCCATTGTGGTTGCTGATTATCCATTATAAATTTCCTTTTTCAACCTGTTCGTAATTAGTCAGCGAGGGCTGCAGGGTACCATTAATGTTAATATATCGAAAAGACAAAGATTGCGGCTTGGCGGTTAACTGGCAGGCCTCACACAAGCCAACCTGCAGGTCATTATTTCGCAGGGTAAAACCATAATTACCCCCCCATGACCAGTTGGCTGGGAACGGCACTAATAACACGTAAGCGCAATATCACATGTTTAAGCTATATTTTCAACTTGTTTATGAGTCTGCCGCTAAAATCTTACGGCCAGGCCAGATACCAGGCTCCTGTCACAATGAGCAGAGCAATCAAACCCCACAGGCTCTGCCAGCCAATCCGGGAGGGAGCCAGCGGCCGGTTTCTAACGGCCCGGCATAGTATACCAGCCGGGACACCAAGTGCCAACCCCCAGGCATGGGCACCAACATCCGTGTGCCTGCCGCCCATGCCCAGCATGGCAAGCAGAGCGAGACCAGCCCCGAGAGGCCCCAGGGCGGCCTTCAGCCCTCGATCCCAATTAGTTATCCGCAGACCTGCCATGGCCCCGATCATCGCGAAAACCGAGGTGGAAAACCCCAGAGACTGGTAATAATCGGCCTGCAGCAGGGTATTGCATAGATTAGCCGCAGCCCCGACAACCACCGCCAACAGACAGGCCGCGCCACCCCCGGTTTCCTGGGCCAGATAATACATAACCAGAGCCCCAATGATTACATTACCAAGGAGATGATTAAAGTCAGCGTGCAGGGTCAGGCCAGTCACTAACCGCCACCACTCACCATGTTCAAGAATGGCCTGTCGATTCACATCCCCGGCCCGGCTCAAGGCACCACCCCAGGGGCCGGTGAAGGCGTAAAAAACAGATAGAGCGGCGGCGCTTAAAACAGGCAAAGGGCCAGTTTTAAGCGCCGGAGAATATATTTCCGGCGGCGGCCAGGCGGTATTCTCAGCCTCAAAGGCCGCCAATTCATACTCCGCCGCCAGTACCTTTGATTCCGGGCACCAGACCTCCCATGCCGTTTCAGCGTGGCGCAGACGATGGTCAATATCCAAGGCCAGGAGTACCAGAGACCAAAGCTCCACCTCCGGCCCGGTACCGATTTTTATCTGGCGCCAAGACTCTGCCATATCCAAAATCCTGTCCACAAAAGTGGTTGATGGGCAAAATAAATCACCAACGAATGCTGGCCGCAGGCGGCAAGTATCCGGATAAAGCGCTTAGGCGGCATCGGCGAGGGGACGGGGCTGATAAAACCGCCAAGGGCAATACCAATGAGCATAATCCCGAACCAGGGCACCAGGGGGGTATAATCAACGCTGGCAAAACCGGGATGCTGGATGCCCAACCAGAGCAACCAGCCGGAATCGACCCGCAGATTTCCCACAAACGGGGCAGTGATTAGAATTAACAGCCCGGCCGGCAGGGCGAAACGCCTGTGTTTAAGAAAGGGATAACTTAGAATAATTCCACTGCCGATGAGATGCAGAATACCAAAAACCACATATTGCCGTCCCACTGCCAGGCGGGTAGCGAGGGTAATCAGCATCCCGAGGGCGAAGATGCCAGCCCCCCGGCGCAGATACTTTTTAAATCCCTGCCGCCTGGCCTTTGGCCTGGCGTAGCTGAGACTCAGAGAAACCCCGGCCAGAAAGACAAAAAGCCCGGCCGTGGAACGGGCCAGCCAGGCAGGAAATCCCGAGGCAGGATTCAGAACGGCGATAAAATAAAACAGATCAAAGAGAAAATTGGAGACCAGCATCATCAAAACCGCCAGCCCCCGCAGGCAGTCAAGCTGCCATAGCCGTCTAATCAATTAGTTCCCGGCTCCTCCCCTGAGGACTGCAGCCGCAACGCAATTTCATCGGCCTTGCCAGCCTCGCCCATCCCCTCGTATACCAGGCGTAATTCTTCCAACACCCTTTGGTGATCCGAGACCCGTTCCAAAATTTTCAGACAGCATTTTTCGGCCTCCGGGTAATTACCCTGGGCGCGATGAAGACGGGACATACCAAGAAGGGCGTAAAGATCAAAGCCCACCTTCAGGCTGCGCCTATAATGCTCCATGGAACTGTCAATACGATTAAGACTCAACAGAGCATCACCAACCCTGGTCAACAAATCCTGATTATTTGGTTCATTCTCCAATATTTTCGACCACCAGTAAATGGCCTTATCTAAATCAGCCAGGCCCCGGTGACAATCGCCCAAGCCGTAAAGGGCGAAGCTGTTCCAAGACTCAAGACAAGCGGCCTTTTCATAGTATTGGCTGGCCTCCCCGTACTGCCGGCGGCGGCGGTATATATTACCGACCATGGTCAACACCGCCACATAAGAGTCGTCCATAACTAACAATTTATCAAAATATTCCAAGGCCTTATCATCAATTTCTGCCTTATAATAAAGACTACCCAACCCAAGGAGGGCATATTTATCCTTATCGTTCACCGAGAGAGCGCTAAGATAGAAGGCCTCGGCCTTATCAAAATTACCCGTCTTGTTAAAAGACTCGGCAAGGCGAACCATAACATAAATATCGTTCTTATTGCACTCAAGGTAGCGCATCCAGTATGGTATGGCCCGCTTATGCTGCAGTATGCCCCGATAGGCATCCCCAATGCCGCGCAGGGCGAAGACGTTTACCGAATCAAACTCCAGTACCTGTTCGTAATACTTTATGGCCTGGTCAAATTTCTTCAACTCCCGACAGGTATCGGCCAGCCCCACCAGAATATAGGAGTTTTTAACATCAAGTTCCAGGGCCTGAAGAAAAGAACGCTCCGCCTCGTGATAGCGGTGTTTACGCAGATAATTTCGGCCCTGCTTGGAGAGGTACAGCACCTCCTTTTTAGCGGCATGCCCCTCTTTTTTGGGCGCAACACGTTCCATGCCATACTCCTTTTCCGCCCATCTGCGATAACTATCCCCCACCCTTTCAGCAGTCACGGTAATCCATTGCGGCACCTCATAAGGGTGATTCTCCACAATCCAGGCCTCCAATTTTTCCGTCCTATCGGCCATGAATTTGATGCTCAAACGATACTCTTCGTTATTCTCCTCCCTGCCTTTCCAGAAATAATAACTGCTCACCGGGCCCTCAACCTGCACACAGACAGCCAGGCGGGATTTAATAAGCTCAGCCGCCATTTTCCGGGCCTCAGCCAAAGTTGATAATGTAGTCCAGGCGATATTCATTTTTTACCTTTTCGTTTTTCCGTTTTTCCGTTTTTGTTCAACGTCGAGCCTAACATAAAAATCCGCCGGGGAGCTGCAAGCCGCTTTCATTGACTGCTGATGTCATTTTACCAACTCAAACAGAGTGTATCCGGATGCTTTTTTGTCAAATGTTATAACAACTTCACAGCCCTGATTTTGAGCTGCGTGAGCGATTAACAAATCGGCAAGATCATACTTGTTATCCAGAGCCGCCATGGTGATTTTTTGCAAAGCAGATTGCCGCTCGAATTTTAAAATTGGCATTAACATTAAATCATTTATGGCGGCTAATATATCACTTCTTGCTATCTCATAAACTGATTCCAAGACCCAAATCAGTTCCAAGATAACTAACAATGGCACAAACAGCTGCTTTTTATTTGCCTCTGTTTTTTTGAAAATATTGTAAACTTTTTTTGCCTGTAACCGGTCATCGCCAACAAGGAAACGAATAAGAATATTGGTGTCTATTCCTCTCATTTGTATTTATCCTTCATTCTATTCCTTATGACATCATTAACCTCTTCCAGAGATATTGTTTTCTGATCAGGTTTATGCAGTTTGCAAAATATATCATCTACTTTTTTTGAGACCGGCCTGATAACGGCCTCCCTTTTTTCTGTGGCAATAATTTCAATTTTGTCACCAGTATGCAGTTTGAGCGCTTCCCTGATGCTTTTAGGAATAGTTACCTGCCCCTTAGTCGTAAGTGTTGCCAAGACCATAGTTCTCTCCTTACTTTTTTCATCATCTTACCCAAAAGTAAGGCTAAAGCAGTAAAGTGTCAAGACGTAAGCAAACCGGCTATATTTCTTAAGTTTGTTTTAACAAACCCATCAAACAGCAAGCGCCTTCCTGAACCTCAGGAAGCAATACAGCCCCCTCAGGTAAATCCAGCTCCTGCGGTGCAGGCATAGCAATGATCATCAACGACAATGGCTTCCCCCGCCTCCGGCAGCCTCCGCAGATCGTTGATATGCCGCCGGACACCACCCATGGACAGGCCGGCGGCCTGATTAAAATCGCAGTCATACAAAAAACCGTCCCAGGCCACTGATATAAGACTCCGGCACATCACCCCAGCCAGAGAATTCTTATTAAAGGCATTGGCAAGACGCAGCACATAATCGTCGTAAATACCACGCCTCTCCAGCCAGTCCCGAAAACGTCCCAGAGGGACATTGGCAAAGCTGAACAGATGATTAAAACTAATTCCCCACTTACTCCTTAGCACCTGTCTGAACTGCCGCTCCTGGGCCTGCTGGCCGCTGGGGACAAAGGCCCCGGCCGGATTAGAGACCAGGTTTAATTCCAGTCCGCCAGCCTCCCGGCCATAACCCAGACTGTTCAGATGGCGGAGGATCTCAAGGGAACGGGCAAAGACCCCCGCCCCCCGCTGGTCCTCAGTCTGAGCCTCATTCAAGGATGGGAAAGAGGCAGTAATAACCACTTTACACACCCGGCAAAGCGCCAGAATCTCCTCCCGGCGGCGGCCGGACATGGCAACCAGATTAGAACGCAGAACAAGGCGCGGAGTCAATGGTGCCAGACCGGAGAGCAGCTCAAGAATAAAGGGGTTCATCTCCGGGGCCCCGCCGGTAATATCAATAACGGCAAAGGACAGACGGCGGGCGCAGGCGATAACCGCCGCCACGGTCTGCCGCTCCATCACTTCCGTTTTCCCCGGCCCGGCACTTAAATGGCAATGGCGGCAAGAGAGATTACAAAGCAGACCGGTATTAACCTGCAGGGTATGGGTTTCTCCCCGCCGCAGATCGAGAGCATTATCTTCCAGGGTCTGAGCAAAGGGCTTAAATATTGGCAACTTCATACCTGGACATCTGTCTGCTGTTTTCTGACTCCTGTCATCTGTTTCACATCGACAATTTATCGGCGTGGCCCCGCATTTGCACCCCATGCACCAGGGAGGCACCGCCTCGAATAGCGGCCGCCACATGTACGGCCTCCGTCATCTCCGCCTTGTTCGAGCCCTTTTCAAGACAGGCCTGAGTATAAGCATCAATACAATAGGGACATTGCAGGGCATGAGCCACTGCCAGGGCCATCAGGGCCTTTTCCCGCTCCGAGAGAGCACCTTCGGCAAAAACAGCGTCATAATAATCAAAAAACTTTCGCGCCAGTTCCGGGGCCTCTTCACCAATCTCTGAGAACTTAGACAAATCGCCGGGGGTATAATAAGTTTCCATAATATTTAAAAATTAATCAGCTCTACATCAAAAACCAGAGTCGCGTCAGGCGGTATTACCCCTCCGGCTCCCTTGGCACCATAGGCTAACTGCGGGGGTACAATAAGGATACGTTTTTCTCCCTTCCGCATCCCGAGAAAGGCCTCATCCCAACCTTTGATTACCCGGTGTACACCCACGGGGAATTTAAAGGGCTGCCCCCGGTCAACGGAACTGTCGAATTTAGTGCCGTCCAGCAGACGGCCGGTATAATTCACGGTGAGTATCGTCCCCGGCTTCGGGGTCGCGCCCTTTCCCGACCTGACAACCACGTACATTAATCCGGAAGGAGTAGTTATGGCCTTGGGCCATCTCTTGAGAATCTCTTTTTTTGCTTCCCGCATCTTTTTTTCTTTTTTTGCCACAATTTTATTCTCAACCTGATGTAGCAGTTTATCAAAGGCCGCCTGATCGCACTTAAAATTCCGGGCCGCGGCTCCCCGGCGTATAATCTTTATCTCTTTGATCCTGTCGCCCTTACGAATAGCGTTCACCACATCCTGCCCCGCCACAACCCGCCCAAAAACGGTATGTTTGCCATTAAGCCAGGGGGTGGCGACATGGGTGATAAAGAACTGACTGCCGTTGGTATCAGGCCCGGCGTTAGCCATGGCCAAAACCCCGGGGCCGTCAAAACGGAGAGATGGGTCAAACTCGTCGGGGAATTTATAACCAGGCCCGCCCCGGCCGCTGCCCTCAGGGTCACCACCCTGAATCATAAAATTCTTAATTACTCGGTGAAAGGTAAGGCCATCATAAAACGGTACGCCCCGGCCCCGGTTAGAGTCCTTGGTTCCCTGAGCCAGGCCGACAAAATTGGCCACAGCCAGAGGTGCCTTCTTGAAATAGAGCCGCAAAAGAATATCCCCCTTGGAAGTAATCATCCGGGCATAGAGGCCGTCGGCCGGCCCGCTGGGAGCAGCAGCCGCAGAAAATCCGGCGGTAAACATTATCAGTCCAGCAACCATCAACACCTGTAATAGCTTCATAACTCCTCCTGAAAATAAACAATATAAAAAGTACAAACAACAGAGGGCAGATCAGCCCCCCCTTGGCACACCCCTCTTTATTTAGCATATAACTCCGGCAAGACCAACGGCTTTTACAGCTTACGGCCAAATAACAGAAAACCCCAGCCCGCGTTAGTGGAGAGTAATTAGGGGACATCTATGATAAGTAAAGTCAAGTGAAAAACGGGGATTTCCCATCCTCCCCGTGATATTTTTAGCACATAGCTCGTTTTTGAAATTCATAATACGGAGAATCATTAAAAAATTCTCCGTATTATGAATTTCAAAAACGAGCGGGAGCAATTAACTCTCGGATTTTTTCACAATAATTACAACTAATGTTTTTTTATTCTATCCCTTGGGTCAACAAAAGGCTTGTGATCAGACATCTATTTGCAGTATCAGGCTATTCACCACAGGGTG
>JAJSAA010000197.1 GCA_024274995.1 Deltaproteobacteria bacterium | reverse complement strand
TTCAACAACACCATAATAGAAAATTGCACTTTGATCAGTATCTAACCCTTATGCTGTGCTACTTCTTCAATCCAGTCCTCACAAGTTTACGGGGCATTCAGCAGGCATCCACAATTGAAGTGGTACAGAAAAAGTTAGGCATAAAGTCGACCAGCTTAGGTGCGCTTTCCGAAGCATCGCAGGTCTTTGACACCGAGCTCCTTTATCCCTTAATTAAAAAATTAGCCGCACGGGCTATACCGTACGAAAAAGATCCTCGTCTCAAAGCACTGCAACAAAATCTCATTGCAGTAGATGGTACCCTGTTGTCAGCCCTACCCAGGATGCTTTGGGCTCTTTGGCTTGACGAACAAAACCGGGCAGCGAAGCTCCATCTTGCCCTGGATATTGAAAATCATGTGCCGGTAGAGGCCAGGATTACCCACGGTAACGCCAGTGAAAAAATGATCGCTCGAGATTTTCTAAAATCAGGCGCATTATATGTTTTTGATGCCGGCTATGCCGAATATAAATTTATACAGGATGTCATCTCTGCCGGCAGTTCGGTTATCATGAGAATTAAAGACAATGCGGTCTGGGATGAAATATCCTCAAACCCGCTCCCCAAAGCTGCCAAGGATGCTGGCGTCACAAAGGATATCGTCGTCAGACTTGGCAGCAAAAGCAAACAAAATGACATAGATGAACCTGTGCGCATTATTGAAGTCTTTCATAAGGGCGATGAAACTATTCGGCGCAAATCAAGAGTTTCCAGTAAAAAAACTTACCGCACTACTGACACCGACTATACATTCTTGCTGGTTACCGACCGTATGGATCTGCCAGCAGAAGTGATTGTCCTTTATTATCGTTATCGCTGGCAGATTGAAATATTCTTTCGATGGTTTAAATGCATTCTTGGTTGCCAACACTTGCTGGCCCATTCTGAAAATGGGGGTAACCATCCAGATTTATTGTGCCCTTATTGCCAGTATGCTCATTACCATCTGGATCGGTCGCAAACCTACGAAGCGAACATTTGAGATGCTTCAATTTTACTTTTTGGGCTGGGCAACTGAGCAGGAACTTGAACAGCACCTCGATTCACTTAAGGAAAATAAAAAATTGCACCTCTAACTGGTAGGGGAAAATTATATCCTCAAACCATAAGGGGTTTCTGTGTCTTCATTCTGGCCACTCACTTTCCTGCCAATAGTCTTTCCATTTTTCTTTGCCGTTTATGCTCTACACAAGATTACGACCCTGCATTTGGAATCCGTTAGCAAAAAGAGTGCCGAACACTATTGGGTCTGTCCCCTATTCCCGCTATTCCCACATAATTTTGTATCCCCCCGTAGGGGCTCCCCTTGTGGGTGCCCAAAATAGAATGTGGCAACCAAATACAGGGCACCCACAAGGGGAGCCCCTACCAATTCAAACATACAACCAATTAATCGTGGTCTGTCCCCTGTTTCCCTGTTTCCCTTTTTTTATATTGCACCCGCCTGACTAACGAAAGAGCTTATGCTGATTGCAGTAATAATCGACTAATTGCCGGAACTGTTTACTACCGCCGGCATAAATCTTATTTGCCGGATTCAGGATTTGCTGCAGGGCCTCCTGATAGGCATCAACCCCGTTGATATAATTATATATTGGTTCATTGCCGCATTTGCCGTTCAATAAACGGTTCATATAATTATTGACCCTTGACCAGGCCGGATAATTATTGCGAAAATTCGCATCTTTTTTCTTTGCCGTCTCTATGCTTTGTTTAATCATCTTCTGCAGGCGTTGCTGAAACAGATAGTTATAGATACTGCCAGCGATGATGGTCGGCCCCTGAGTGGAGACCCCTACCGATTTATAGCCCCCGTTATTGGTGGTGACAATAACGATCATGGTCACTGTGCCGGGATGGCGCAGGCGGTTTTGATAGGGGTTGAACTGGCTGACAAAGAGCGTCGAGCGGCCGTTGGGGGCAGTGCCGGTTTTCCCGGACACCAGATTTACATGGTGCTTAAAGGTGGCCCGCATGGAGGCCCCGGAGCCGCGGTTACAGACGGCGTAGAGGGCCTGCATCTCATCTTTGCGCTCCCGCGCTGAATCAAAGAGCGGAATAGGCTGTTGTTCAGGGTCGCTGGCCGCCTCGAATATGGGCTTATTGTTGATGGTTATTTCTTTGACGAATGACGGCTGGCGGTAATTGCCGTCTAAAAAGGCATTGTAAATGCCTAACCATTTACGCACCGGTACTGCCGAGGCCCCGATACCAAAGGGCCAGTATTTGGCATCCTGATGGTTATATCGCATACCGATGCGGTCAAAACCGTTGAGGATGGCGTTGCGAATATTAGTTTTACTGTAGAGGCGGGCAAAGATGGTATTAATGGAGATTACCTGGGCCTCTAACAGGGAGTAAGTCCGGCCGAAATAGCGGTTATTGCCGTGGCCTCTTGCATCATAGGGATACCAGTTGCGGGGCATCCAGATCTTGCGGCCCACGCTCTCAAGATATTTATACTCGATGGGTTTGTCGGTGAATTTACTATCTAAAGTTTTATTATCCACCAGCATGGTATAATAGGAGATGATCGGTTTTATGGTGGAGGCCGGGGCAATCTTCGCCCGCCGGTTCAGCAGGTCAATAATTACTGATTTACTGTTTGGCGGCTTATCGCTTCCTGCCCGTGGCTCGGAGCCGTCATTGGAGCCGCTCCAGAATTCCTTCCCCCCCACATAGGCTATAAAACGGCCCTGCTGATTCATTAAAGCCACCCCAATGTTAATGTGTTTATGGAGATAAGTCATAAATTCATCAAAATTGCTGTAGGGTGGGATGAGGTGGCGGTTGAGATACAGATCCATATCCTTCTTCCAGGTCTTGCGATTCCGCCGGCGCAGGACAGCCCTGAATTTTTTATTGAGAAGGAACTTATGGATTATCCCCTTGATTTTTTCTACCAGCCCCAGGTTGATGTCGGTCTTAATTACGACGTCACCTTTGGCCTCAAGGAGCAGACGTTCGCCGCTGATTAAGCGGCCGCGCACCTTATAGTGGCGGCTGGTTATTTCTCTGATTACATTCCAGGAAGTCCATTCCTCCTCGCCGTAAAGTGGTGAACTGAAATTGCGGAAACCAATGCGGCGGATTGATTGTTCGTCTGAAAGTCGCCAGGCCTTAAATTGACTTGCTGTTATGGCCGCGGTTTTTTTGAGGTAGGCAAGGGCCATGTTAATCTTGCCAACGGCCTCTCTGGCGTGCCGCAGACGACCGGGAGAAAGGTCTGAAAAATTTTTACCGCGCCAGATATCATAGAAGGCCAGTTGGCGGTTATGGTTGGGAATAAAGGCACCAATAGTTACTAATTGCTGGTAATTAAGTTTATCCAAGTCCTTTTTGAAGTAGTTATGGGCGGCGCTGGGGAAACCATACATATTGGCTCCCACCGGTACCGTGTTGATATAAAAATCTAGATTTTTGTCCTTGCCGAACCTGGCAACCAGGATGTAGGAGGCTACAATCTCCTCAAGTTTGTGGGCGATGGTCCGTTTGTCATTGCCCAGTATTTTTTTGGCGTTCTGCATGACAATGGTACTCGCCCCCCTGGTGTGGCCCATGATGGTGTCTTTGACCGCACCTACCATGTTGAACCAGCTCACCCCGCCATGAATGAGGAAGGCGTTGACGTACCATGGGTTATGAGGGTTGGGAAGCAGGTAATGATCTTCGCAGGCTAACAGCGCCGTCTTGACCTTGGCGGGAATCTTGCTGGTTACTCGCCGTTTGCCGTAGGACTTGATGATACTGCCGCCGGCATCAACAATTTTGGCGGAGTGATCGTAAGTTTCAAGGGCCTTGGGAACTCTCGGAACGGCATCTGTATCGTAGATAGCCCTGGCCAACATAAATTCTACTATGTGCTGGGTCGGGCCTGGTATATAATTAATAAATACAATTACCGCGATGAGGATGCTGAACCATTTTATAAAGAGGGGGATAGTTATGCCTAGCCAATAGAGTATTCTCCTGATTGGGCTGTCCCAGGGGAATATCGTCGCTTTGGTGGGGTTTTTCTCTATATGATCGAGATATTTATTATAGCTTGAGGCGAGATGACGGCTCGATTTTAATTTTTGCAGCACTATCTTTTCGGACATACCATGCTGGATGTCTTTTTCAGAAAAGGTATGACGGAAGGCCTTAAACTTAATGGCCTGCTGCTTTAAGTCGTTCTCGGTGGGTTTTTCTCCTTTCATATTTGAAGTTTAATCAATCTTTTGCCTGGGGAAAAGGCAAAAATTATCTTCTGGTGAAATAGGAAGGGGGGATGAATTTTCTATCAAGCTATTGGTAATTTCAGCCGATATAGGGGCCAGGAACTTATATGATTACCTTTTTTTGCCATAAATGCGGTTTTAAGCAGGGGGTGCAGGAGCGCCATCAGGGGAAAACCGTCCCCTGTCCGCGCTGCCGGAATCCTGTCCTAATCGGCGGCAAGGCTGCCGCTGGTACTGTCGGGTTGCCGCCCCACAAAACAGGCTGCGCGGTCTTTGCCTGCCCATCCTGCGGCCTTACCAAGAGGGCCGTTGAAAAGTTTCTGGGCAAGGCCGTAAAATGTCCCCGTTGCGGGGTGAAGGTGGTTATTGAATGGCGTTTGATGCCGGCTAAAAAGTCGGCCAGCCCGGTTAAGCCGGGATTGTCGTCTATGTTCTGTAAGCTGGCGGCTCTAATATGGGCGCGGATCAGGAGCAGACCACTGGTCTTCACCGGGGCCGGCTTGGCTATGATGGTGATGATAGCGGCGGGTTATACGCTCTATCATGGGACTTACGACCGCCTTTTTGCCGATGATCTGCCGGCGGCGCGCATTATCAAAAAAATGGGTCATATCCGGCAGCTGCGGCAGGTAAAAGTTGATCCGGCCCGTCTCGCCAAGGTGGAGAAGGCCCTGCAAACCGGCGGTAGTCTGGCGGGTATGGATTTGAGCGGCCTGGATTTAGGGCGTTTTGATCTGCGGGGGGTTAATCTCAGCCGGGCCAATCTGCGTGACAGCAGTTTGCGGCAGGCCAATCTGCGTAAGGCCGATCTTGCCGGGGCCGATCTCACCGGAGCGGAATTGGACTATGCCGATTTAAGCAAGGCTGACCTGCATGGGGCGGTGTTGATTAAGGGTAGTCTGCGGGGGACGGTGCTGCATGATGCCAATCTCGCCGGGGCGGACTTTACTGACACGAACATGAGTAAGGCGGATTTTTCCGGGGCTGACTTACGGCAGGCGGTTTTGGTGAGGACAATTATCCCGGAGGCAGATTTCAGTCGGGCTGACTGCCGGGGTACTAACTTTAATAACGCCCAGATAGACGGGGTTAATTTCAGTCGGGCGCGGCTTAGCAGGGCGCAATTTGTCCATACTGAATTCAGCGGAGTTAATCTTGCCGGGGCTGATATGAGCCAGGCG
>JAJSAA010000196.1 GCA_024274995.1 Deltaproteobacteria bacterium | reverse complement strand
GGGGCACCCACAAGGGGCGCCCCTACGGCGGCCTCTGCTCCCAAGGTGGTTTTGGCCATAATATTTTATTTTCGCATCACAAATATATCCATTGGTGATGGATTTAAACGCACCGAACCATATCACCAGCCTTATATTGCATTCCACCCCGTAGGGGCAAACCCTTGTGGTTGCCCTGTGTATAGCCGCCCCATTCTATTTGGGGCACCCACAAGGGGCGCCCCTACGGCGGTTTTAGCCATAATATTTATCCTCATGCCAGGTCAACGGGTTGTTTTGAATATATTCTGAAATTTGCTGATAGGATTCTTCATTACGAATAATGTGCTCATAATAATTACGTTGCCATAATTTTTTATTAAATTGCGGCCAATTTTTCGTTTTCACACCACGAATATATTCATTGGTGGTGATGGATTTAAACGCACCAACCATATCACCAACCTTATTTTGTATCACATCCCGTAGAGGCACCCCTACAATGATTCCGTGAAAATGATTTGGCATTATAATGTGTTCATTCAATTGAATGCCCGTAAATCGTCTGAGCAAATTCGCCCATGTTTTATGAACCATCCGCCCCGCATCATTCATAATCATTTCGTCATTTGTAATGTTGCCAAACAAACACAATCGGTTCCTGGTGCAAATGGTGATAAAATATAATCCTGGCTGCGAATAATCATATCCTGCCAATCGAATGGATCGGCGATGATGAATTTTCGGATCATATTTCATTTTTTATCCCAATCCGTTTTGACTGAAATTATTTTTATTGCCCTTTCACCTTGCCAATTCCAACACCGTCTTCCGTAGGGGCACCCCTACTAAAGATTTGAGGCTGGATAGACGGTTATCATCGTTTTTTCGCAGCCTTGAGCGATTGCGGCATACAGCGAACCAAACATCAGCCGTTGAGCCAGGGCCTGGGGCGGCGGGGCGGCCATGATCAGCAGATCATGGCTGGTGGCCTCTGCCAGGACAGTATCCTTACGAGCCTCAGTAGCCAGCACCTGACAGTTGGTAACTGCCGACAGCCCCTCTGCCGCCGCCCAGCCCTCCAGGCCTTTGGCCGCCCGTTTAATATCCTTCTCCGAATCAGAGAAGGACATTAACAGTAAGAGGGTAATTTTGTGGCGCCCCACCGCTGCCATGGCGCGCAACGGAATTCTTATTTCATCTAAGCCCGTCAGGGAAATAATCGGCACTAAAATACGTTCGGTATGAAAAACCCCGCCGAATTTAATAATCAGGGTGGAACAAGGAGCGTTTTCAATTATTTTACCACAAATTTTCTGGGAGGCCGGGAGGGGCGAATAACCCATGACAATGGCCGAGGCTCCAGACTGCCGGGCAGTATCCAGAATGCCGGCAGCCACATCGTTTTCCTCTTTAACAATGGTGTAAAGTTCGGAGCCCATCCCCTGCACCTCGCTCTGCACCGCTGATATCAGGGCCTGATCGTCTGCCCGTTTGCTTTTATCGGGTTGATAAGCAGGCGGTACTACTCTGACCATGAGGGGATATGCCTGATGGAAATGGGCGATAATGGCGGCTATCCGGGCCAGAGCGGCACCGGTGGCAATATGGCTGACTCCGAATAGCACTACCCCCTCCGGACGTTCTAAAGGACTGAGCCGGGGCCAGGTCCAGGGGACAAGGGGAACACCAGCCGGTACGGTGGAGAGCGGGGCCCCGGATAGATGGTGATTTTTGTCCGCTGCCGGCGGATCCACCGGCAACTCATCTGCCAGTTTAAGAGCCAGATTAGCAAAAATTGGGCCTGAGATTTCAGATAACAGAACCCCGGCCAAAACAACCTGGGTGATGAATTCAGCATAAGCGCTGCTGGCCGGATTATTGCCAATGAGAAAAATAAGACCGATGGCCACCCCGGCTTGAGGGGTAAGAGCCAGGCCAAGATAACGCTTAACCTGGATCGGAGCTGATGAGACCAGAGACCCAACTCCAGCGCCACCAATCTTACCGATAGTGCGGCAAAAAAAATAGGTCAGCCCCAGCCATCCTGCTGTGGTTAGAGCCGCCAGGTTGAGGTGTACTCCGGCCAGGGTAAAGAAAAGGACATATATGGGGGGCTCAAAGGCGTTAAGAGCCCGGAAAAGGCGGGAATCCCGATGTTCACGGTTAATCACTGTAAAACCGGCCGCCATACCGGCCAGGAGGGGTGACATATTCAGTAAACGGGCCGCCTCGCCGCAGAGCAGAAGAATGGCCAGTCCACCCGTAAGCAGATCACTTTTTCTGCTCATATGGCTGTTTACAAAATCCAGCAGAAGACCGGTAATAATTCCGATAATCAACGAACCGGCAATTTCCAGAATACTGGCCGAAATCATAGCCAACATACCGCCCTGGTCGGCGGCATTCAGATGATTAACTATTGCCATAGCCACTCCAAAGGCCATAATCGCCAGACCGTTATCTAAGGCGATGACGGCCAGCAGCATGGTAGTCAGAGGGCCGGTCGCTTTATTTTCGCGAATCACATGCATAACGGTGGCCGGGGCAGTGGCAATGGAAACCGTGCCTAATAACAGCGCCACGGCCGGGGCATGAGGAATAACGGCGGTCAGGCCGCTGAGTTTCATAATTAGAAGACTGCCTGAGCTAACCATTAAAAAGGCGCCACAGGCCTCGGCGATGCCAATTAAAGCCAGACTTTTGGCCGCTGAACGGAGGCGGGCAATCTCCATATGCTCGCCAATCCCGAAAGAGATCATCATCAGGGCCAGTTGGATAAAATGCTGTAGCTGATTACCCACTGCCGCCCCGGGGATCAGGTTAAATCCGGAAGGCCCAAGCAGCAAGCCGACACAGATATACCCGGTAACCGAAGGCAGACGGATTAATTGGCAGAGACGGCCGCTTAAAAAGCCGCCACTCAATAAAATCGCCAATGTCAGGGTGATATTTTCCACCATAAAACCTTTAGTAATTATTTTGGAATTGGAGTATTTTCAGGTAATTTAGACCAATTATAACATTAAACCAATGGTAATTTTAAATGAAGGTTAATGGTAAGCAATACCGTACAATCTGGCTTGATGAAGATAATCCGCATCTCGTCAAAATTATTGATCAGCGCCTTTTGCCCCATCAATTTGTGGTGGAAGAACTACGAACGGTGGAAAATTTTGCCGCCGCAATCAGGGATATGCATGTCAGAGGCGCTGGTCTCATCGGGGCGGCGGCTGGATTTGGCATGTATATGGCCCAGGTGCAAAGTACGGCAGATAACTCGGAGTATCTGCGCCGGGCGGCAGAAGTCCTCATTGCCACCCGGCCCACGGCCCGTAATCTCGCCTGGGCCGTAAACCGGATGCGGCAGGCGATTAATGAGGAGTCCACTCCGGCGGCAAGAGAGCGCCGGGCTCTGGCAGAAGCCCGTAAAATTGCCAATGAAGATGCGGAATATTGCCGCCGTCTGGGGGAACATGGCTTGAGCATTATCAGAGAAATCAGCCACCGAAAACAAGGCCCGGTGAATATTCTTACCCATTGCAACGCCGGCTGGCTGGCCTTTGTTGATTACGGCTCGGCCACGGCCCCCATCTATGCCGCCCAGAAGGCTGGAATTGATCTCCATGTCTGGGTGGATGAAACCCGCCCCTGGCTGCAAGGCTCACGGCTTACGGCCTGGGAGCTGGGCCAGCAGGGCGTGCCGCATACCCTTATTGCCGATAATACTGGCGGCCATCTTATGCAGCACGGCATGGTGGATCTGGTGATTGTCGGCACGGATCGTACCACACGCTGCGGAGATGTGGCAAATAAGATAGGCACCTATTTAAAGGCCCTGGCGGCTCATGATAACGGGGTACCATTTTATGTGGCGCTGCCCTCTTCCACCTTTGACTGGCAGCTCTGTGACGGGCTGAAGGAGATTCCCATTGAGGAGCGTTCTGACGCGGAAATCAGGTATGTCAGCGGTGCCCTTGACGACGGCGGCATAACCAGAGTGGCAATCGCTCCGCCCCATACCAGGGGGGCTAATTACGGCTTTGATGTCACTCCGGCCCGGTTGATATCCGGCCTGATTACGGAACGGGGGATTTGCGGAGCAAATGAGAAAGAGATTATGGCGCTGTTCCCGCCGACAGCCGGATAAAAAAAAGGCGGCGGAATTAAATCCGTCGCCTTTTCCATACATCTATCAAAAACCGTGAACTATTTTGTAATTTCACCTTCAGCAAGCAGGTTCATAAGCATCTTGTCGGCCACCCGGTAAGGGTCAACCTCATAGTCGCCGCGCTCAATCTGTTCCTTTAAGGCCTGTACTCTGTCCATGCGCAGGTCGGGGGTATTTTGAATGATCCCTTTCATCTTTTGCACATCAAGCGAACTGGCAGAAATATCCACCCGGTCTCCGACCTGAGAGGCGGCGGAGGATGACTCTGCCTCCTTGCCCCCCCTGGTCTTGCCGATTTTGTTATCTGTCTTGATCTGGGGTATAAAGTCACCTATTTTCATATAGCACCCCCACAAACATTATGTCGTTCCATCGTTACCAACTTCGCCTCTGGCCAATCCATGACCAACAATGTTATCTTACCCTTATTATCTAATTACCATATCGGACTTTGAATAACAAACTTAAATATTTTTTTATCTTCACTTGCAGGTATTGTATAATTATGACGGACTCGGCAGAGCTCGGCAGCACCCAATCTTCATCCGTTCAAGCCTTTAGCCTTAAGGGGGACAACCATGATTAAACTGGCAGCATCCCAAGTCATGCGCGATCTTGACGCGGCCGCGATTAACGATTACGGCATTCCCGGTGTGGTGCTGATGGAAAACGCCGGCCGGAGTACGGTGGATATTATCCAGGCTCACCATGGCCCATTAAACGGTAAAAAGTTTGTGGTCGTAACAGGCCCTGGCAATAATGGCGGTGACGGACTGGTCATTGCCCGTTATCTGCATCAATTGGGGGCGGTACCCAAGGTATTTATGCTGGTTCCAGCTGCGAAGATGACCGGCGACGCAGCGGTTAATCTAAGCATTGTCGAAAAGCTGCCCATTGAACTGCAGCAGGTGACGGATGACCTGAATGAATTAAAAACGGCCCTGCGGGAATCCGAGTTGGTGATAGACGCCATCTTCGGCACCGGCCTGCGGCGTGAGGTCAGCGGCCGGTTCGCGGCGGTAATCAGATTGATCAATGACTCTAAACGGCCGGTGACGGCGGTCGATATACCTTCCGGCCTGAACAGTGACAGCGGCCAGGTCATGGGGACAGGGGTCAAGGCGGCACTTACCGTTACCTACGGACTTGCCAAGCCGGGCCAGGTGATTTATCCGGGGGCCGATTTAGTTGGCCGCTTGGAGGTGGTTGATATTGGGATTCCGCCCGAGGTGGTTGAGGGGGCTGGGATTAATCTTGAATTATTGCGGCAGCCCGAAGTCTCGGCCCTGCTGGGTGAACGGCCCGCCGACTCCCATAAAGGCAGCTTTGGTCATCTTCTGGTACTGGCCGGCTCCCGCGGCAAGACGGGAGCCGCAATTCTCTGCGCCCAGGGGGCCTTACGCACTGGCCCCGGCCTGGTGACCATGGGCAGTCCGCAGGCTCTGAATACCATCTATGAAACCAGATTGGCTGAGGCCATGACCTTCTCACTGAGCGGGGATGATTTTTTGACCATGGACGATTACCCGGCCATTATCCAGGCATTGAGCGGTAAGCAAGCCGTGGTATTGGGGCCGGGTCTGGGACAGGATGCGGCCACGAGGGACTTGGTGGTGAAACTCTATAATGAGCTCGAAACCCCCATGTTGATTGATGCCGACGGCCTGAATTGTTTAAAGGATGACCTGCGGCCCAGATCTGGCGAGCCCTGGCGGGTGCTGACTCCGCATCCGGGAGAGATGGCGCGTCTCACCGGGATGAGCAGCCGGGATCTGCAGACCAAACGCTTAGAGACAGCCCTCTCCTTCGCCCGCCGCCAGGGGGTGATTCTGGTCTTAAAGGGGGCGGCGACGATTATTGCCCATCCGCAAGGAATGGCGGCCATCAACTCCAGCGGTAATCCCGGTATGGCGGCCGGCGGTATGGGTGATGTCCTCTCCGGAATTATCGGCGGTCTGCTGGCCCAGGGGCTTTCGGCCTGGGACGCGGCCCGCCTCGGAGTTTATATTCATGGCCGGGCCGCTGACCGCCTGGCCCAGCAGGCCCCGGCCGGTTTTCTGGCCTCAGAGGTGGCTGATGAGGTGCCCCTGACCCTTAAGGAGCTGCAAGCCTGACTTCCACCAGGCCCCGGACAGAGTTTAGAAAATAAATAGCTTCGGCGGCATAGAGATCGGCCGGGGTCAGCACCTCTTCCCATATCTGCCGCCCTTCGATGAGCACCTGCCGCCCAATGCCGGGCAACAGGCCGCATTCAATGGACGGGGTAAGGAAGCGGCCCTGACGGCGGATAATTATATTGCTGATGGTGCCCTCAGTTATTTCCTGTCGTTCGTTACAGAAAATTATTTCATAAAGACCATCCCGCCCGGCCCTCTGGCGCTCTTTATTATACAACTCACGCAGGGTGGTCTTGTGATAGAGATAGATATTGCTGGAATCGGTTTTTTGGGGGCTTATTTCTATAAGCGGCAGAAGATTTTGTTTCGAGCCGCCCCTAACCAAATTAAGCCTTGAGAGAGATAACCCCGCCGACGGCCCGCATTCCACTGCCGTAATATCAATATGGCCGTCCCGGAAGAGAAGAACACGTAAGCGCCGATTGGGCGGCAAGGCGGCCCAGTTATCGGCCATGGCCAGCAGGCGCTGACGGA
Organism: Deltaproteobacteria bacterium; assembly: GCA_024274995.1. Taxonomy (GTDB): domain Bacteria; phylum Desulfobacterota; class Desulfobulbia; order Desulfobulbales; family VMSU01; genus JAADIV01. The sequence continues at coordinate 5,461 of JAJSAA010000196.1, read as the reverse complement.
GCCGGTGGAGATCCAGGGGATAAGAAAAATAAAGGGCACTGGTGTGCAGTCTTTGCAGATGGTGATCAAGGAACCAAAAACCGTCTTTGGCCTGCCAGAGGATGGTTTCGATGAGCTGAAAATCCGGGTGCGAATTACTTAAAAATTTCCCCTTGAGCAGAGTCTCCCGCCATTCATCCTGGGGCTTAGAACCATGGGTGATTCCGGCCCCGATTCCCATTTCTCCCCGGCCGTTACCGAGGACAATGGTGCGGATGGGAACATTGAACAGTGCTTCACCATCAGGGGCGATAAAGCCCAGAGCGCCGGTATAGGTGCCACGCTCCCCGACTTCGAGTTCGTTAATAATCTCCATGGTTCTGATTTTAGGAGCTCCGGTCACAGAACCACAGGGAAAAAGGGCCTTAAACAACTCCTGGAGACTGGTGTGACGGCGCAGAGTGCCTTCTACGGTACTGGTCATCTGGTGCAGGGTAGTAAAGGTTTCCACTTCAAACATGGCGGTTGTCCGCACCGAGCCAGGCTCGCACAGGCGGCCTAAATCGTTACGAAGCAGATCGACAATCATCACATTCTCGCTGCGATTTTTACTGTCCGCAGTTAGAAATCGAGCCAGAGATTGGTCTTCCTGGAGTCCGTGCCCCCTGGGCATAGTGCCCTTCATGGGCTTAACCACACACTTTCGGCCTTTTTTACCAAAAAAAAGCTCCGGTGAAAAGGAGAGCAGCCGCTGATCGCCAGCCTTTATATAAGCGCTGTAGGCCACCGGCTGGTTAAGGCGTAGCCGCCGGTATAAGGCATCGGGGTCACCGGCAAAATCAAAGAGATATTTCAGAGTGAAATTAACCTGATAGGTGTCACCGCTCAGGATATAATTTTTTATGGCCCGCAGAGCCCGTATAAAATGTTCATGAGTCATACTGGGCCGCAGATTGCTAATTCGAAAGCCCTTCCGCGTCCTTTGCCGCTGGCTGACAACCGGCAAGGGACGACTGAATTCGCCCTGCCGATGATCATAGGTTATCGGCGCTTCAAATACTCCAAAGCTGGCCAGTATTTTACCTCCCTCTATCTGGCGCCCCACCCCCCGCAGGGCGGGCTCCAACTCAAGACCAAATTCATAGTCCAGCCGTCCAGCCAGAAAATATCCCCGCTGGCGGTAGTTCTCCAGTTCGGCAAAAAAATTGGCCGGGCCTTGAGCGCCCGCGGTATAATTTATATATTTAAGCGGCCGACTGAAAATAAGGCTGGTATAATTCTCCTCCGACACCTTGCTGGTTTCCAGAAAAACAAAATCCTGCTCTCCTCGCAGAAAATCGAGAATATCATTCAGTAAGCTATCGGATAGAGGGCGCATATGAAGGAAACGATTATTTTATTAACGAGCATTATAACCCCCGTAGTTTGGCCGAGGAGAGGTGCCAGACCTTAGCAACCGGGGCGCAACATGGTTAACTGTTGTTGGTATTCTCTGCCGTTTTGTAACCTTAGCGGTATGAAAAGGCAATATTTTTCCCGTTGAGATTTAATCACATCTTGCCAGAAAAAGTACTTTATCTTAAAATAAGATAATATAGCTTGGAAAAGTTCGGGCTGAGACCAAAATTATGAAATTGGTGGGTATTTGCACCTACCAACAGCTTAAAACTCTTAGGGAGAATATAATGTTAATTAAGGATTGGATGGCCAAGGATGTTCTTACCGTCGATGAAAACACCTCATTAATGCGGGCAACCAGGGTTATGAAGGAAAATAATATACGAAAACTGCCGGTGGTCTCCCATGGCAAGCTGGTGGGGATTATCTCGGATCGCGATGTAAAAGATGCCTCTCCTTCCAAAACCACCTCATTAGATATTCATGAATTATATTATCTGCTCTCCGAGATGAAGGTCAAGGACGTTATGACCAATGATCCCATTATCATGCACGGCACCGATTCCCTGGAAAAGGCGGCCTTAATCATGTTAGATAACAAAATATCCGGGATTCCGGTTTTAGATGATGCCGGGCAGATTATTGGTCTGCTCAGCGAAACAGACGTTCTACTTGGCTTTATCCACGCCACCGGTATTAAAGACGGTGCCATTCAATATGTTTTTAATCTCCCCGACGCGCCGGGCTCGGTTACGGAGCTGGTAAAGGTGTTACGGGAAAACAACTCCCGACTTATAAGTATCCTGACCTCCTATGAAGACGCCGGGGACGGTATGAAACAGGTAGCGATTCGGGTAACAGTTGCTAAAGATATGAAGCCGGACGAACTAACCAAAATTTTGTCTGATAAATTTGAACTTGTCTTTACGGCAACTGACGATTTGGAACAATTACCTCATAAAAGCAGTCATTAATAATCTTCATGGTGTATGCATTTTTATGGTTGCGCCCTGTTCGTTTGAGACTCCATGGGGTGTAGCCTGAAACCACCTGCCAGGCTTAAGGCTGTATATAACCGGATTAGTGCTACTGACGATCCCGGTGCTGCCAGGCCGCCATGTTTTTCTTTTTGAAGGCCTCCCAGAGGGCGTGGTTTGGGTCAAGATATTCGAAATTGCCTGTCTGGCGGTCAACGGGGATAAAGGTAATACCGGACGGAGCCTTGAAGTCGGCGGTTGAACCATAGCCGACGGCCTTTTTCATGAAATCATGCCAGATGGGGGCTGCGGTTCGCCCTCCTGTTCCCCCAGGTCCTAAGGATTTGTATCTATCGTGTCCAACCCATACCCCGGCGCATAATCTTGGGGTAAAGCCAATGAACCAGGCATCCATATTATGATTGGTGGTTCCAGTCTTGCCAGCGGCATATGGTATGCCCCGGGCCAAATGCCCGGTGCCATCCTTAATTACTCCCTGCATGAGCTTGACCATCTGGAAGGCGGTTTCAGGGCTCATCACCTGTCGGCTCCGGGGATGATTCTGCTCCAAGATGTTGCCATGGCGGTCTATGATTTTGCTGATAAATATCGGCGGTTGAAATTTACCCGCCTGGGCGAATACCCGGTAGGCATTGGTTAGTTCCATCAGAGAGACCGCCGATGAGCCAAGGGCCAGGGAAAGATTTGCCTTTAAAGGCGACTTGATTCCCATACTCCTGGCAAGCCTGATGGTTCGTTTCATTCCCACTTCCTGCAGAAGCTTAATGGCCACAATATTACGGGAATGAATCAGGCCATTACGCAGGGTGGTGGGGCCAAAGAAGCGGCCGCTGAAATTTTTGGGCCGCCAGATGCCATTTTTATCCTTATACTCAACGGGCGCATCATCAATAATAGAATTAGGGGCAAAGCCCGCCTCCAGAGCGGCAGCGTAAATAATGGGCTTAAAGGCTGAACCTGGCTGCCGTCTCGCCTGGGTGGCCCGATCAAATTGACTGGCCTGAAAATTATTACCTCCCACGAGAGCCCTGACCATCCCCCGGTTATCAATGGCAATAAGGGCGCCCTGGAGAGGGGCGGATGACATGTTCTGCCTGATTGTAAGCTGATTCAGGCTGCGGCGCAGGGTCGTTACCGCCTCATTCTGCAAGTTTGAATCCAGGCTGGTGTAAACCCGCAGCCCGCCAGTGGTCAACAGGTCTCCATATCTTTTTTTAATATAATTTTTTATATCCTGGACAAAATAAGCGGCCTTAACCCGTTGGTTATTAGCGGGCCGCAATGATAGAGGGGCAGCAAAGGCTTTTCGGGCTTCCTGATCCGTAATATAGCCGTCTTCTGCCATCCGGTTCAGGACATAGGCCTGACGTATTTTAGCCTTGTGGAAATGGGCCAGAGGTGAATAACTGCTGGGAGCCTGCGGCAAACCGGCCAAAATACTTATTTCGGCCAGATTAAGTTTTGCCACCGGTTTATGAAAATAGGTCATGGCCGCCGCCCCCACCCCATAGGAACGTTCACCGAGATAAATCTGGTTGAGGTAGATATGCAGTATCTCATTCTTGCCAAGGGCCTTATCCATGCGGTAGGCCAGGATAGCCTCCTTTAATTTCCGGCTATAGGTTTTTTCCGGTGACAACAAGAGGGCGCGGGCCACCTGCTGGGTGATGGTACTGCCGCCCTGCCCCCGCCCGCCTGACCTTATATTATGGACAAGGGCGCGGAGAATTGACCAGCCATCTACCCCTGGATGGCTGTAGAAGCGGGCATCCTCGGCAGCTATAAAGGCCTTGGGTAATAAAGGCGGCAGCTCTTTCAAGGTCTTTAGACGCCGATTGATTAGATAGGCAGAGCCAATCTCCCGGCCGTCCTTGTCAAAAATAATGGTGGTAGCTGGTGGATTATAACGGCTCAGGGACGAAATATCGGGAATATGAAGGGCAATCAGAGCATAAAGACTAACGGTGATCAGAGCGGAGAGTAAAAGGCATATAGCGAGCAAAAAGACGCTCAGGTGAATGTGGTTCCAGCGCCACGGCTGAGACGAACAACGCTTAGATATTTTTTTTCTGCTGGTGGCTGGCATTTTAATCTGGCATAAGCAGATAAAAAAAGGCCACAACCCTTTTCAGGTTGCAGCCTTTTTCAAACTGAATCAGATAATCGTTGGGAATTATTTAAGACCCTTACGATGACATCCACTACATTTCGTCGGGGCGGGCTTACCCTCTTTCTTCATCTTTTTATGACATGTACGACAACGGGCGTGACCAACTTTCCGGAAGCCGTTTAATTTCTTGTTGGGAAAGGATTTATTGTGACAGGTGGTACAAGCTTTTTCCTGACCAGCAACATAAGGGCCTTGCTTGCCGTCAGCAGTCATGGTGTGATGACATACGGAGCATTTAAGAAAGGACTGATGTTTATGATGCGGAAAGAAGGCAGGTTTTCTGGCTCTGGCGGTTTTCAGGACTATGGTAGCAGGGCCGGTACTCTGGGCAAAGGATATCCCGGCACTAATCATGGCAAAACAAAACATCAGGGTACCAACCATGGCAACAGTTAATGATTTTTTCAGCATAGTATTTCTCCTTGGTTTTAAAATTATAGATGAATGCCTATTCATTCAGCCATGGTGTTTTTTATTCCCTGGGTCGATTTTTGTCAATATTATTTTTTGAATTTTTTGTGACAGGTGGAACAGAGCCTGATTCCCCTGGGACGCCGCAATAAGAATTTACTGCTGTATTCAGCATCCCAGAACTCGGCATGATAGGAATGACAGGTTATACAGGTCAGGCGGCCCTCAGCGTCAAGAGGCATATCAACGGGAATGTTCATACTGGGTTTAACATTCATGGGATGGGCGAATTGTTTATTATTATCATTGCAGGGAAATTTTTTGTGGCATTTACGACACACATCCCCAACCTGGGCGGTGTAGGCCAGGTCGGCACGGTCAAAAGGCAGGGTAACATGGCAGTCAAGACATTTAGTCTTGTTAACATCGTTGTGAATTGCCAGGGCCTGAACCGGATATAAAAAGATAACTAAAAGAATTGGAATTATTGTCTTCATATCTATAT
>JAJSAA010000195.1 GCA_024274995.1 Deltaproteobacteria bacterium | reverse complement strand
TTACCTACCTGCCCCAGAATCGCATGTTGAATGTCCTGCATTCCTATCGTGGCCGGCTCATTGATCTGGCTCATGACCCGCGTGTCCGTTACGTCATGGTTTTTAAAAATCATGGTAAGGCGGCCGGGGCCTCCCTGGAGCACTCTCACTCGCAGCTTATCGCTCTGCCCATCCTGCCGCGCATGATTGTCTCGGAGCTTCAAGGCAGCAAAACCTATTACAAATACAAGGAACGCTGTATATTCTGTGACATAATTTATCAGGAATTGAATGAGAAAAGCAGAATAGTCTGTGAAAACGAGGAATTTCTGGTTATCACCCCCTTTGCTCCTCGTTCGCCCTTTGAGATGTGGGTGTTGCCGAAACGGCATTCTTCCGCTTACATCTCCATGGATGAAAACCAGTTTACGCTCCTTACGGCTATATTCTCCGAATGTCTGCGGCGTTTAGATAAATGTATTGCCAACGCCCCCTATAATTTTGTCCTGCACACCTCACCCTTAAGATCTCAGCCCATGGAATATTTTCATTGGCATTTTGAGATTGTCCCCAAGCTCACCCAGATTGCTGGTTTTGAATGGGGATCGGGCTTTTATATTAATCCCACCCCGCCGGAAGATGCCGCTAAATATCTAAGGGAGGCCGAGTTATGAAAAAAATTTTGCTTGTTGATGATGAGGAGTCTATTCATCTCCTTTATCGTGATGAACTCGAAGAAGAGGGCTATGAGGTCTATTCAGCATATTCAGGTGAGGAGGCCCTGGAAAAGCTTAGAGAATTAAGCCTTGATCTAATTATTCTTGATATCAATATGCCCGGCATGAACGGCTTGGAGACCTTGCGCCAGATTAAGGAATTAAATCCCGCCCTGCCGGTTATTCTCTGCTCCGCCTATGAGGAGTTCAAACAGGATATATCCTCTTGGGCCTCAGATGAATATCTGGTTAAATCTGCCAATCTTGACAACTTAAAGGCCGCGGTGAAAAGGCATCTTGGCTGAGATGAAAGATATTCAGAACCTGCCTGATTTTCGTAAGATTAATATCAAGAAAGTCGGGGTGAAACATATTTCCTACCCCATTACGGTTCTGGATAAGGAAAATACCACCCAGAAGACCGTGGCCACGGTCAATATGTACGTTAATTTGCCTCATCACTTCAAGGGTACCCACATGAGCCGGTTTGTGGAGATTTTAAACCGGGTACACGGTGCTATCAATTTAAAGAATTTTCATACCATTTTGAGCGGCATGAAGGATAAGCTGCAGGCCCAGGCCGCTCATATCGAGATTGAATTCCCCTATTTCCTGAAAAAGAATCAGGATGGCCAGGCGGCGGTAGTGGAGTATATCTGCCGTATGCATGGCTCTCTGCACGACACTGATGACCTTATTATGGAACTGCGGGTGCCTATTGCCGCGCCCAGCCCGGCTCCGGCCGCGGCCGGGCTGCCGAAATCCCTTGGCAACTGGGGGGTGGCTACTGTACAATTCCGTTTTCGGCGTTTTGTCTGGATTGAGGACTTAATTCGCTTGATTGAGTCGGTTACCTGTCATAACCTTGGCTGGCCGGAGCAGGCCGGGAGGCAGGAGGAATTGAGCGTTGAGGGGCTGACCAGAAATCTGGGCCGGAAATTGCGGGATCATCAGGATATTCGCGGCTTTAAGGTGAATATTAAGAATTATGCCCCCGGCGGTAATACCTTCGCGGAATTAGAGGCTGGTTTCGCGCGGCCGGTCTCGCCAGCCAGTGCTTAGGATCGCGTACCTCCCTTAAATTGTCGTACATCTGAATAGTTACCAATTAACCATATAAATAATTATGAAAAATCAATTTATCTTTGAAATTGGCAGTGAAGAAATTCCGGCCGGCTATCTTCTGCCGGCCTTACGCAGTCTGCGGGAAAATTTTGCTGCCGCCCTGTCGGAACTGGAACTCTCGCATGGTGAGATTAAAGGAGCGGTTACTCCCCGTCGTTTGACCATAAGTGTTGATGATCTGGCCCCCAGGCAGCCGGACAAAACAGAAGAAATTACCGGGCCGCCCAAAAAGGCCGCTTTTGATGCCGAGGGGCAGCCGACCAAGGCGGCACTGGGCTTTGTTAAATCACGCGGGGCCTCCCTGAGTGATATTCAGATTATTAATACCGTCAAGGGCGAGTATCTGATGATTCGTCAGGAACGCCGGGGCCGGGCAACAAGGGAATTACTCAGCAGTCTGCTGCCTGAACTTATAAAATCAATCTCTTTCCCCAAGTCAATGCGCTGGGGGGCAGGCCGCACTACCTTCGCCCGGCCCATTCAATGGCTTATGGCCCTCTATGATGGTGAGGTGGTGCCCTGTACGGTGGAGGGTGCCGGTGACACCAGGGCTCTGACTTATGGGCATCGTTTTATGGCGCCTCAGGCCATTGAGGTTACTGATTATGACCAATATATAGCGGCTCTTAGGGAACATTATGTTCTCGCTGACCCCGAGGAACGCAAGGCAGCGGTTCTAAAAGAAATAACCAGGGCTGCCCAGGGATCAGGCGGTACGATATTGCCGGATGCCGAATTAATGGAAACGGTGGCCAATCTCGTGGAGTTACCCCACGCCATTTGCGGTACCTTTGATGAGAAATTTCTTGAACTTCCCAAGGATGCCCTCATTACCTCAATGCGTGAGCATCAGAAATATTTTGCCATTGTCGATGATAACGGCCGGCTACTGGCTGATTTTGTCGCCGTCAATAATACCAAGGTAAAAGACGCCGTCGTGGGGGCCGAGGGCCATCAACGGGTACTCAGAGCCCGTCTTGAGGATGGCCTTTTCTTCTTTCGGGAGGATCAGCGCCGTAAACTTGAGGAGCGGGTTGCTGATCTTGACGGCATCATATTTCAGGCCCAATTGGGTACCATGCGGGAGAAGACTGTCCGTGTCCAGGCCCTGGCCGAGAAGATAGCTGCTGTTATATCCCCTGAACTTACCCAGACCGTCTCACGGGCCGCTTGGCTGGCCAAGGCCGACCTTATCACCGAGATGGTTAATGAGTTCCCCAGCCTGCAAGGGCTCATGGGTCGTGATTACGCTCTTCTGGATGGTGAATCAGCCGAGACGGCCCAGGCCATTGCCGAGCATTATATGCCGGTACGGGCCGGCAGCCCTCTGCCCGGCAGTCTGGCCGGGGCTGTAGTGAGCATGGCTGACCGTCTCGATACCCTGGCCGGCTGTTTTGGGATTGGCCAGCGGCCTTCAGGTACCGCTGACCCCTTTGGCCTTCGTCGTCAGGCCCTGGGGCTTATTCATATTATCCTGCAGCGCAATCTATCACTGCCCCTTATTGACTGTCTGAACGAGGCCCTGCAGCTTTACGGCGATAAATTAACGGTTGAACCGGCCGAGGCCCAGGCTCAGGCTCTTGATTTTATCAAGGGCCGTTTTGTGAACGATCAGATCCGCCAGGGCCGGGCAGCGGAGGCCGTTGAGGCCGTAGTCTCGGTATCGTTTACGGATATTGTTGACTGCCGATGCCGCCTGGAGGCGCTGATTGCCATCAGCCGTGAGGACAGCTTCGCGCTCCTGGCTGGTTCTTTTAAGCGGGTCATGAATATTATTAAGGGCCACGAGGCGGCAGAGGTAAATTTTGAACTCTTTGAGATGGTGGCGGAGGAAGATTTATATCGTAGTCTGCAAGAGGTAAGCGCTCTGGCCTCGCCTTTTTTACAGGATCAAAAATACACCGAGGCCATAAATATTATTCTCAAGATGAAGGAGCCAGTGGACGTGTTTTTTGATAAAGTCATGGTGATGACCGATAATTCCGCCGTCCGTAATAACCGTCTCGACCTGTTGACAGCTATTGCCGAACTTTTTTTGCGGGTGGGTGATTTCTCCAAGATGACCGCGGCGGTCGATAAATCTTAAGTTGGGTTTCCCACCCGAATAAATTTATTATAAAAATATATACTGTTTGACTTTGAAATTTTGCTGGATAATAATTAACCTATAGGTTAAATGATTGAAGCTTGTTCCGATAAAAGAGAATATATGGAAGTTTTACGCATTTTGTGACAAACATGAAAATTGCGAACTTCTCGATTTTCTTGGCAATATAGATGCCAAGTATCAAAAATACAGTGAAAAATTAATAACTCTTATAGTTTCAGCGAGTAACAATATACAAGGGCCTAAAATTTTCGATGATAGTATCTCTCATTATGTCCATAAAAACGAAAAAATTTATGAATTTGTAGCTGGTGATTTAAGGCTCCTTTGGTTTTACTCAAAAGCTGAAAGGAGGATGATTATTTGCAGCCACAGTTTTATAAAAAAAAGCCGTAAAACTCCGAAGAAAGAAGCCCAAAAAGCCATTGCTCTAAAAAAAGCATATATAAAAGCCCAGGGAAATAACCAAATAGAAATTATTTATGGTTAAGGAGGCAGGAAACAATGAAAAAATATAATAGCTTTCGTGATTTATTTGCCGACATTGAAAGACGTGATTCTTATTGGTCTGAAAAGGCCATTACAGAGTTTTCCGTTGAACTTTATCAACTTATGAGACAGAGAGGGTTATCGAAAAAAGATTTTGCTGAAATAACAGGTAAATCCCAAGCATATATTACAAAAGTATTTAAAGGAAACGCTAACTTCACCATACAAACAATGGTTAAATTGACCAGGGCTTTAAGCGGGAACCTTTCTCTTCACGTCACACCAAGTGAAGAGAAAAATCTTACATGGTTCAGGGCAGTTGGAAAGAATAAGTCAGTGTTACGTTCTAAATGGGGACAAGCGACGAGCCGTGAAATTATTACTGACTTACATGCTGTTGATTATCAATCTGAAATAGGTGAGAGTGTCGCTTCATGAAATCTCCATTAGAAATAATTTCATATTTCTTCCCAGCAGTCACTGTAGCAGCAGACCCAACGTTTGATCCCGAGGCTAAACGTATTGAGCCTGAAGTAAAAGTGAAAGTTGGAGTTGACCGAGATGAAGAAAATGATAGCTATCAGGTTGCCCTTGATATCTCGTTTGAACCGGAAAGCGAAGAAAACAGCTATCCATATTCAGTTAGTTTAATAGCTATTGGTATTTTTAAAGTTGCCCCTAACTATCCCGATCCTGACAAACTTCTTGGTATCACTGGTGCCTCAATTATTTATGGTGCTGCCAGAGAGTTTATTATTACAATAACTTCACGAGGACCTTGGGGGGCGGTAATGTTGCCTTCAATTTCTTTTTTAAAACCAGAAGAGTCACAAAAGAACAAGTTGCGAAAATAATCGTGCCGTCCTTAAGTGTGCAGCAGGACGTTCATGGAGCGCTTACTAACATTTACGGCGGGGGAATATTATGTCTGATAACAGCTCACAATTACTCCTCATTGGCTCCAAGGTCAGGATTATCAATTTGCCCATCAAGGAGGTCAGTCTCCTGGCCGAGGGCAGTCTGCCGGCCTATGGCTATAATCCTGGCGATTTTATTGAACTTCTGGCCGGGCCGGTGAAGGTCGAGAAGGGCCGCCTTGAACAATGCCGGGCCTGGTTATCCGGTTATATAGCTTCACTTGCAAAAAGCCCGGTGATTAATGCCGTCAGCTATGGGGAGCCCAAGGAGATTTATCAGATATTCCGTCAGCGGGCTGTTGATAAGGGTACGGGACATGGCTGGTTCATGTTCCAGCAGATCCTGCCCCCCGAGGGGCGCATTCCAGAATGTAATCAGCTTGAATTAGCAAAGCACGAGGCGGTTATGGGCGGTAATACCGGGATTGTTGTTATTGATGATTCCGGTGTCCCGCCATCTCTGGCCGCTGAGCTTCTATCCCGTAATAACAAGCCTTGGGTTATCGCCATGGGGATCAGCGCCGCTCACTGGCAGGATTGGGCGCTGCGATTCAAGACCGATTTTCATCTCCTCTGCCGTCTTGCTGATCTTGAGACTACCAGGATGGAAATGGATTCCTCGGTGAACTGGGAATCTATTGTCGCCATGGCCATCAAGG
>JAJSAA010000194.1 GCA_024274995.1 Deltaproteobacteria bacterium | reverse complement strand
TCTAAATTGCTGGCTGTTTTGGCTGAGGCGGCTGAAAGATAAAGGCTCCTTGCGGTTTCAAGTGGGCAGCCCGAAGATGGAAGTGTATCATAAGGGGTGCAAGAAGGTGATATGTTCATCAGGTTTATATTGTCTCGATATATTTTCAAGCAGCTGTAAAGGAAAATTATTAGAGCAAGGTATTACCATCTACGTCCCTCCCCCCCCCTTGTGGGGGAAGGACTGGATGGGGGGGATGTATTAAAGCGGAACAAATAACTTCTAAAACCCCCTCGATATTTTGCCAGACATCATTGTTCCAAAAGCGGATTACCTTATATCCTTCTGATTCCAACCAGGCAGTACGCTGTTGATCATACTCCTCCTGCACAGCGTGCTGACTGCCGTCAAGTTCAATTATTACCTTTTTTCCGTGACAGACAAAATCAACAATATACTTCCCCAAGGGGCATTGCCGCCTAAATTTATAACCGTGTATCTGTCTGTTTCTGATTTTTGCCCACAGTAATCTTTCCGTATCCGTCATGTTGTTGCGGAGTAATTTTGCCCGGTAGATGAATTTGTGACTTTTCGGCATATTTTCTCCTCCCCCCCCATCCTGTCCTTCCCCCACGAGGGGGGAAGGGACGTAGAGGGACGAACCATAAAGTGGCAAGTGCTGAGAATATAGCTATTTCTTGCTGTTATTACCCGCACATAACTGAAAAAGCTGGAAATTGGTTTCTCGCGGTTTCAAGTGGGCAGCCCGAAGATGAAAGTATATAAAAAGTCATAAATGGTGCAATAAGGTGATATGTTCATCAGGTTTATATTGTGTTGATGTGACGAGTTAAATTGAATGTCGAATTACGAAGTTTACCGCTTATCTCGATATTGAAAACATAGTTAAGACGTACAAGTTGCCCGTGGAAAATAAAGTCGTCTAATTTGGCACTTTTCTATATTGCACTCAATCATCCCCCCCCCCCAAGCTCGTCAACCCGATATATTTTCAAGTAGCTGCAAAGGAAATTTATTAGAGCAGGGCATTACCCTCTACGTCCCTTCCCCCCCTTGTGGGGGAAGGACAGGATGGGGGGGATTAGTCAGCAGCCATTACTCACTTTAAACAGTGAAGAACCGAATAAATAAATTAATATTTTTTCTGCTCCCCGCCGTCAAATTCCCTTATCACGGCCTGACGTGAATCTTCCGAAATTATCGTGAGTTCAATATGCAGACGGCGGGCAGGCAGCATCTCCCCCAAACGTTCCGGCCATTCAATAACGCATAATCCCTCTCCGTATAAATAATCCTCCAGACCCAGTTCATCGTCCACGCTCAGTTCCTGTAAACGATAAAGATCCATATGATAGAGGGGCAGACGGCCTTGATATTCATGGATAATGCTGAAGGTGGGGCTGGTTATATAATTGTCCTGCACTCCCAGGCCCTGGGCGATGAAGCGGGTGAGGGTGGTTTTGCCCGCCCCGAGATCGCCGCCCAGGGTGATGATATCGCCGGGGCGGGCTTCAGCGCCCAGCCGTTGCCCCAGCATCTCGGTATCTTTTAGACTGGTAAGGATAATGGTACTCATGGGTGGAGCGCTTACATTTCCAGAGGTTATAAAGTCAAGAGTGTGGTTTGTTGAGTGCTTCCAGGAAAGGTCCTTGAGTTATTTTCTGGTCTGTTTATGGCAGAGCAGGCAGCGGTATTTGGGCGGATGCTTTTTGGGCAGCGGTACCTCGCCCTTGGGATTATGACATTTCTCGCAGAATTGTTCAGCCGCCTTTTTACCCATATTCTGGAAGCGTTGATGGATTTTATCCTGCGGCAGTTTTTTGGTGGTTTCAGGCGGGGCGTTCCATAGAAAGAGGAAGAGAGCCGCACAGAAAACTATGAATAATACATTATAGAAAATGGTCCTTTTTTTGTCGTAGCGCATTATTGTCTCCTTTCTTGTTCTGGAGGTCTGGCCCTTAATACATTTCCAGCAGGCGGAAGTCCAAGAGGCCGGATCGCATGGCCAAGACTATCATTTCCAGGGCGGTTTGGCAAATAACTTTGTTGCCGGTTAAGAACTTTTGCATCCGTTGATGCCGCCGGTGCCGCTTGATGAGCCGGTGCAGGGGGCGGGGGCTGTACTGTGGATCAATAATGGCGCGGGCGATTTCCCGGCCGGAAATAATTGCCGGATATATCCCCTCGCCGGTAAAGCCGGAGGCCAGGCCTGCCGCATCGCCAGTCAGAAAGACACGGCCGAAATTCCAGCCCCGATAATCAAAATTTATTAAGGCGGCCCTGGCCCGGCAGCCCGTGAGGTCGATATTTCGTGCCGCGGCCCAGCCGCGCAGGCGCTTCTCCATGAGATGTGGCGGCAGGTCGTGACGCTCGGCGTATATGCCGATGGAACTGCTCTCGCGGTGGGGAAATATCCAGGCATAACCACTGTTAAAGCGGGCGGCGTTAAGATGCCACTCCATATGAGGAAGCCGGCGCGGGATCTGAAAATTTATTCCGGCTCCCATCTTGACGGCCGGTAACTGCAGGTAACGCCGGACAATGGAGGCGCTGCCGTCCGCTCCCACCAGATTTTTATAAGCCAGCCGTCCTTTTGGAGTAATGACATGGCTGGCGGTAATACTCAAGGCCGGGCAGCCGCCGGCAATAACCGCCCCGGCTTCCCTGGCCTTTTGCGTCAGCCATTGGCCGAGACGCTCCCGATTGACGGTGGATATAATGGGATTCGGGGAGCGAAGCACCGCCCGCTGTCGCGGGGTGTAAATATACTGGGTCGGAAAAGAGCCCTCTATCAGCTCCTCCGGCAGCCGCAGCTCTTCCCTGGCGCGCCAGGGGATACCGCCAGCACAGACCTTAGGGCCGGGCCGCTTATGCCGTTCCAGAACAATAACCCGGCGGCCAGCCTTGGCGAGAGCGGCGGCACAGCTCAGGCCCGCCGGCCCGCCGCCGACAATGATGGTGTGAAAGTGATCCATCTTCTTTGCAAAAGGGAGCAGTATGTATTATATAGGTGCGAGGTTTGCAGGATAGAACTGCTGAACAATTACCCAGTTTAATAACATTGTCCACGGTGTTCTGTAAATAAAAAGTGTAACTGCTCAGAAAAGCGCCGACTCCGAGATGGGGTACAACTGAATAGTTGAATCATTATCAATAAATGTGAATTTGGAAAGGGTGTCATAATGACTGTATCATTAAAACGAATGGATAGACCCAAACGCGGATTACGGCGTTTTGTAATCTTGTTTGTTCTGGCTCTGACTGGAGCCGCCATCTTTCTCGCGCTCAAGTTTCTGGAAATGGAGCCTCCGGTCATTAATCTCTCCATCCAGAATCGTCTTCTGGGCCGCCAGAGTAGTTTGGCGCTGCGGATTACTGACAAAAAGAGCGGGGTGCGGGATTTTGTGGTTTTGCTGCGGCAGGGCAAGCACGATATAGTTCTCATGCACCGGCAGTTTGTCAGAAAGGGCGGCCTTACCGGAGGGTCTCCGGCGGTGGTGGAGACAGTAAAGATTGACGCGGCCGCTTTGGGGCTTACCGACGGCCGGGCGGAT
>JAJSAA010000193.1 GCA_024274995.1 Deltaproteobacteria bacterium | reverse complement strand
TCAGTCCTGGCCTGCTTCTTTCTTTTCCATTTCGATATCTTTTTGGCCATCCCCGCATCCGTTATGAATTGATCATCAACAAGGACTCCTTCGAGCCCCACAATACCCCCACAATATGTAAGCGCTCCACGAACGCCCTGCTGCACGTAATTGAGCGCTTACCCCCAATATAATATACCTTCTCATAAATGATGGCGTCGTAAATAACAATTTTACCGCTTATCCATACAAGATGAATTTAACCAGCAGGTTGGATCGGCTTCGAGATAATCGCCGGTCAACTGGTAGGCCGCCCCCCGACAGCCATAACATTCGGAGGCCTTATCACAGGTACGGCATTCCCCCTTTATGGTTTGGCGAAAATTCTTCAGGTTGTTTATTACCTCGCTGTTTTTTATTATTTCGGCCAAAGGCTGTTGACGAATATTACCGATGGTGATAGTCACCCCAACGCAGGGCATAACATCACCGGTAGAGGTCACCACGCATGACACCTGATGACGCATACAACGATTCCCGGCTAACGGCGGCTGCGGTTCCCAGTCTCGACCGTATTTTTCTTTATCAATCCTGGCCAGTTTGGAAAAAATTATTTTAAGCTGATCAGACGGAACCTCAAGCCAGGTATTTTGTCTGGCATTGCCCTGGGGAGTTATCACCTCAAAATATGGCTCTATATCCTGATCCCGCAGCCATTGCCACATCTCTGGTAATTCTGCTAAATTTTGCTGACAGATAATAGTGCTGACGGCCAGAAATTTATCAGCGGCAGGATACCCCGCCTGCCGTAGATTTTTAAAGGCGTTTTTAATTATCAGGAAGGCTCCGGTTTTCCCGGCCAGACGATCCTGAATTTCCTCATCCTGAGAGTTTTGTTTTAAGACGACTCTGACCTTGTTCCGAGCCATAAAATCAGCCAATTCAGAGGTTACTCCGCTACCATTGGTGAACATTTCCACCTCCAGCCCCTCTCCTTTGATAAAACTGATCATCTCCCCAAGGTGGGGATAAATACTTGGTTCACCACCCAGAATAATAATCTTACCGGCCCCAAGTTTTTGGGCCTGGCTGATGACATCCTTTAATTCCGCCCTGGAGAGTTCACTGTCAAGTTCCTCTTTAGTCGGCACATAGCAGTACGAACAACAGAAGTTACAACGCCGGCTGAATTCAATCTCCATGGACAAAAGCCTGTTATCGGCAACTGCCTTCTGTATTTCGTCTTCAGTAAATTCAAGGTTAAATGTTTTCATAATTCTCTTTTCTTGTCTACTTGTCTAAAAAACAATCATCCAGTCGCGAAGGCCTTTTGTACTAAATTTCGCAGTTCCGCCACCGTGGGCGGAGCATGCAGATAATCAGGTTCGATACTGCCAATAAGTTCCACCGTAATTTTATTCCTGACTCTTGTATTAAATAAAAATTTCCCTGGTGTAAACAGTTTGTCGCTATTGCAGATACGCAGAACCTTTATTGGGGCCTGGCAGAGCCTGGCAATTTTAAAGGCCCCTTTATTAAATTCACCTGTATTGCCGGTATTATTCCTGGTGCCCTCCGGGAAAATAATAAGATTACCGCCCTTGAGCAGATATTCCTTCATCCGCTCAACCTGCTTAATCATCAAAAAGGTGAATTTTTTATCTGTTGACGAGGGCAGATAGCCGGCATTTTTCATCAGCCAGCCAAAAACCGGCATATGGAAGAACCTGGTTTTGACAATGGTTTTGTGGTGCGCCAAGAGGGATATAATAATCAAGGGGTCAAGGTATGACACATGATTACATACAATTACCGAAGACCTGATTTTCGTGATATCCTGGTCAATCTGCCAGGAGTGCTTAGGGACAAGCAGCTTAGTTAAGCGTAAAAAGCTCTTGTAAAATAAATGGTTGAGATACTGAAAGGATAGTTCTCGATTCCTTGAAAGTGTATAGGCGAGCAGGTAAAACAATAGGAAAAACAGAAAAAATCCGCCGATGAAATAAAACCAGAGAACAGCGGTTACGATAAAGTCAAAAAACATCGGACTAAAAATATTAACCATAAATGTAATTATTCAACGAGGGCTGAAAATTACCCCCAACTCGTAACCGTAAATCAGCTGACTGCGCTGCCATTTTTAATCAAAAGACAGGTGTTGACCCCGCCAAAGGCAAAATTCTGAATCGCCGCAATATTGGTATCCACCGCAGTAAGCTTTCTGGTGTGATTAATCATCCCGCATCGTTCATCAACGCTTTCCAGGTTTAAGGTCGGAGCGATAAAGCCGCTCTCCATCATATACATGGTTAGAATAAGCTCTATGGCGCCGCAGGCCCCCATGGTGTGCCCCATATAACTCTTCAGCCCGGTAATTAGAGGAGAGTCGCCATAAACTGCGGCGATGGCCTGGGATTCAATCACATCCCCCATTTTAGTGGCGGTGGCGTGGGCGCTGACAAAGTCGACCTCATCCGCCTTAATCCCCGCCTCCTCAAGAGCCAGCCTCAGAGTGGTGGTAATCCCGTCGATATTGGGAAGAATCAGATCACCGCCATTATTATTACAGGCAAAACCGATAACCTCGGCCAGGATATTAGCGCCCCGTTTTTTAGCAGACTCATATTCCTCAAGCAAGACCGCCCCGGCCCCTTCACCAACCACAAGGCCGTCCCGCTTGCGGTCAAAGGGGCGGGGGGTGCATTCCGGCTTATCATTATAGGCCACCGAACAGGCCAGCAGATTATCAAAAACCGCCACGGCTGTAGTGTCATATTCATCGGCACCGCCGCAGATCATGGCATCCTGCATACCATATTTCACCATTTCGTAACCAAAGCCGATGGACTGACTGCTGGTTGTGCAGGCGGTTGATGAGGCAATAACCCGGCCGGTAATACCAAACATCCGGGTAATATTCACCGCAGTGGTGTGCACCATGGATTTTAGATAATCCACCGCGCCGATGGAAGAAAACTCTGATTTAAGATTACTGAAAAATGTTTTATAGATATGCCGCTGGATACTCGGGCTGCCATGGGTTGAGCCAAAGGCCACCCCTAAACGTCCGGAAGAGATGAATTCCTGGCTCAACCCCGCTCTTGCCAGAATATCTTTGGCAACCTGGCAGGCATAAAACGCCACCGGCCCCATGGTTTTACGGTAGAGGCGTTTGAAATCATAGGCGATGGGATAATCAACTGTACCAAAAACACGCGAGTGGATATAATCGGTCAGTAAACCATCATCACGCAAAGGTTTTACGCCGGATATCCCCTCTTTAAGGCTCTTGATTATATCATCCTTAGCGTAGCCAATGGGGGTAATTGCCGAGCACTCTGTTATAACAACTCTTCGTTCCATTAAATACGCCTGTATTATATGTAAGTCACCTGCCAGGGGGTGTTACCTGCTATGCTCAGAGGCAATAACTTCAATATAATCTAAAATATCATTGATGGTGCGGATAGTCATGGCCTTCTCTTTTTCCGCCCTGGTAAGAGAAAAACCAAGAATCTTTTCGATTTCTCCCAGCAATTCGATGGCATCAATACTGTCAAATCCATGCTCGTCCCGGAGATTATCATTCAGGCCGGGATTCTCAAACTCAAATGAATCTTCAAGAATTGTTAATATCTGCCTTTTTATATCTTCTCTTTGCATAATAGATAATGTAGGAAATTCCCTTAATTAATCAGTCTTGGCTGAATCAGTAGTTGTCCGGTCAGAGTTTTGCGTTAAGAGGCATAGCTGGCGGTTTTATGCCCCTGGTGATCTTTTATCTGGTAATCATCGGGCTCTAAAAAGAAAATCCAACCATTAGGCGGCTTGAATTCAATGGCACGTTGGGTTCTTTCTGCCCCCCGTTTGAGATATGATTAAAGCGGTATTCCAACTTAATTTTTCTGGAAAACCCGGCGTCAAAATCGACCCCCATTCCAAACATATAATTACCGTTTAAATGTTTGGACATTCCAGGGATATTGGGGCCAATGTAAACCGGGCCGCCGCCAGCCAGGAAATAAGGTTTATATTCTTGGGAGACATCAGTTAATGTCCAGAGGCCAATAAAATTTATCCCCGTCATCAAGCCGTTATGCGGCGCAATAATATAGTGAACCGGCACTTCGACCCGGACGGAATAATAACCCTTCAACAATGGCGGGCCAAACTCCTCAGATGCCACCCTTTCGTAGCCCAGAGCCAGGAAAGCCGTATCAACCCAAACATTTGTCCGCCCCAGATTGGTATGGGTAAAGCCATAACCGCCCAGAGCGACCCAATTCGAGTCCCCAACTTTCGCAGCATTAGCGGCAGGGGGTATTAACAGCACCAGAACAAAAATCATGACAAATAATAGAGATATATTTCTCATCAGAGATGATAAACCTTATAATAAAATTTTTCGTAAACAGCCTTTAATTAAGGAGAGAAATTTTACCGCTAAAATCTAATCATATTTAAGCAGGGTAAGGAACAGATCATCAAAAAGACGGGCCTTTCGAGCGAATATCTCAGCCAGGCCATGAAATTAAATACATCGGCAGAGGGATAAATAATCAACAACACTAAGAGATTAACCCTGAGGAACCAGTTACTTTATCCAGGCAGATTTGTCAATCAAAACAAATTCTTCAGCAATGGCAAAGACCGCAACTTAAGCAGTGTCAGGCTCCAGCTTCATCCCGCCGTGAACTGGAAAATTCCAGCATGTCTCCCTTGGCCCTTTTTGACGCTGCGTCCCCACCATGTTCACTCACCTTAAACATAGACATAGCGGAAGCCAGATCTTCAGCGCTTGCCGCATTCTGCCTGGTTACCGACTCCATTTCCAAAACCGTTTTGTTAAGCTCTTCAATACCAATAGCCTGTTCCTGAGAGGCATGATCAATCTCATTTATAAGTCCAGTTACCTTTGTCACATTGCTCTGAACCATTTTAAAATCTTCATTAGCACTGTTAACAAGGTGCGCCCCATCCTGAACCTTGGAAATCGTCCCCTCAATAATTGTAGATGTATTACGGGCCGCCTCCGCCGAGCGCATGGCGAGATTCCTTACCTCCTCGGCCACTACCGCGAAACCGGCTCCAGCCTCTCCGGCCCTGGCCGCTTCAACCGCGGCATTTAAGGCCAGCAGGTTAGTCTGAAAGGCTATTTCATCAATGGTTTTTATTATTTTAGAAGTTTCCTGGCTGGCTTCAATAATCTCATCCATGGAATTAGTTATATTATCCATCGAATTATGAGCCTTGTTTACCGCTTTTTCCACCTCTCTGGTGATATTATTCGCCTCAGTACCATT
>JAJSAA010000192.1 GCA_024274995.1 Deltaproteobacteria bacterium | reverse complement strand
TTTTTAAACTTTTCGTATTGGCGGTGTATTAGGCGCAGACCGGCCTGGGCTCCGGAGAGGGCGGCATCCCGTTTGGTCTGGAAGAGGGGGATGTTCATGCCAATCTCAATGGCCGCGAAATCCGTGCCGTCAGAGGAGGTGCCGACGGGCTCCCGGAAGGTATATGCCACCCCGGCCTTGAAATCCGGCCGATAATTGAGACGGGCCAGGTCTATTTTGGCCTGATAGTTGGCCATCAGGGCCTTATAGGCGGTGAATAGCGGCCGTTTTGTAAGGGCCTGGCGCTGAAGTTCGGCGGCACTCATGGTTATGGGCCGATGCTTGAGAGCGGCGGGCACGGGCAGCTTATGATCCGGGGCCTGATTGATCATGGTATTCAGGCGGGCCAGGCTGGTCTGGCGTTTCTGGCTCAGTTGCAGCAATTGGTCGGTGAGCCTGGAATACTCGACCTGGGCCTTCAGGACATCCTGCTGCAGGCCGCGGCCAACCTCGTAATTGGTTTCCGTCAGTTTAATGAAGTCCTTTATGAGAGCCGCTTTTTTGTGGGTAATCTCAATGGATTTATCAATAAAATACAGATTGTACCAGGTATCCTTAACCTGACGGCTTAAAGATAGACGTTGATCCTCATATACCCCTTTGTACCAGAGGGCCAACTGGCGGGCCGCATCCTCTTTGGCGGCCAGTTTGCCTGGAAAGGGGAACTTCTGGCTCAATTTAATAACCTTGCCGGTCATGGGGGTTTCATCGGCCCGGAATTTATCAACGGGGTAATTGTTGAAGGCTATGGCCAGTAAAGGGTCATCAAGGGAGGCGGCGGGAATAATCCGAGCTCTGAACATCTGCCAGCGGGCCCTGGCACTCAGGAGGCCCGGATTCTGGGTCAGGGCCGTGTTAATGAGGTTGTTTAGAGAGGAATCCCGCCCCCTCTCCTTCTCGGCCGCCTGGGCGTTGAGGGAGAGGGCCAGGACTATAAACAATATGGAGATGGTTAAGTTCTTGCTTTTCATTGCGGCCTTTTGGCATAGATTTTCTGGCGCAGTTTATTTAGGCGCGCCCGCATATGCTGCAATTCGCCCAGAGTGGTAGCCGGGTTCCAGTGGGCCTCGCCATATTCAAACTGTAGATCGTTTAATTTTTTGCGCAGGTTGCGGGTTTCGTTGAAAAATTTTTGGAATTTTTTATAATTTTTCATATAATTGGCGGTTTGAGACGGATTGCCCATCATGCCGCCCTTCATCATCATGGGATTCATCCGGCAGTCGTTCATCATCATGGGCATCATACCTTTATTCATCATACCTGATGGGCCTTGCCCGGCATTGGCCATCTGTTGGTTCTGCCGCATCATCTTACCATGGGGCATTGAGTTGTCAGCCGGGGTTCCGGCCAGAGCAGGGGCGGCGGTAATCGCAATTACCAAAAGTAAGGCCCAGTTTGATAGGATTTTTTTCATGGCTTCCTCCTTGTTGAATTTGGATATTTGTAGTACTTGATGCCTCCGCGGACAGAGACATATAAATTTATTATATGGTTATTATTTAGAGGTTGGCAAATAGAACAAAAAATATGGCTGCCAAATACCAGGGGAAAAATAAAGTTAGATGTTCACTTGCAGAACGAAACCTGATATTCTTGTAGATTACAAGTTATGGGCAGTTTAGCGTCGTACCCGGGACAAGGGCGTGTGCCCCTCGCCGCAATGAGCCGTTATGGGAATCATGAACCTTTTCATAATCTGCCTCCTTTTGTTAGTTTTTTTTTGTAACTATTTAGTGAGGGCTACAAATTACCCTCAAACCTTTAGTCTTTAGTTTAAACACTGGTCTATAGTCCAAGGCAATTTTTTTATTTATGATTTTAAAATAACAAAAAACTTGTTATTCTGGGGTGTTGGGTCGGGCCAGGCTCTTCTGGCGGATAACAGGAGCCTTTATTCAAATATACGTTACGGTATTATGCATGGATCGATGCTCTCTCCTGAAAAGCTGGTACATGAATTTGATGATGACGTAAGTCTGTTTTACGAACTTATGCCCCATAAAATTCGTGAGATACTGCTTATTTCAAGTCCCTATGACGCCTTTGTTCTGGAGCAGGACGGCAGTCTGCCCCGTCGGATAATTAATGAATATCATGGCCTTAACTTGAGCGCTCCGCCCCGTCTGCGCCGGGCCTCATCCCTTGACGAGGCCCTTGAAATGTTAGGGCGGCGAGCCTTTGATCTGGTTTTGACCATGCCCTTTGTGGGGGCTATGGATGCCTTTGCCCTGAGCTGTCGGGTCAAGGAATCACACCCAGATCTGCCGGTGGTACTGCTGGCCGGTCATACGGCTCAAGTCTGCAATTGTCAAAGGTTGATTCGGCCCTGCGATATTGACCACCTCTATATATGGTCTGGGGATGCCAGCCTTCTGTTCGCCCTGATCAAGAATCTTGAAGATAAGGCTAATGCCGGCCATGATACCGCCAAGGCCGGCGTGAGGGTCATTATCCTGGTGGAGGATTCTCCTGACTATATATCCACCTTTCTACCCATTATCTATAATGCCGTGGTGCGGCAGACCCAGGCAGTACTTGACGAGGGCTTAAACGAGGAGCATCGCCTGCTTAAGATGCGGGCCCGCCCCAAGATATTGACGGCTGCCAGTTATGAGGCGGCGCTTGCCCTCTATGAGCGTTATCGGCCCTTTGTCTTTGCCGTTATCTCGGATACCCGTTTTCCCAGGGGCGGGCATGTGGATGATGAGGCCGGCTGTCGCCTCCTGCGTAAAATTCGGGCCACCCACCCTGATATGGCTTTGCTCCTCATGAGCTCCGAGCCTGCCAACAGCCGGGCTGCCGCAAAGATTCCGGCCGCCTTCCTGGATAAAAATCATGACGATCTGGCCGGGGAGATGGAGCAATTCCTGGCCAATAATCTGGGCTTTGGCCCCTTTGTTTTTCGTCTTCCCGATGGCCGTGAGGTGGGGCGGGCGGCGGGTTTTAGTGAATTTGAGCGCTGTCTGCGTGATATTCCGGCGGCCTCTCTGCTCTATCATGCGGCCCGTAATCATTTTTCCACCTGGCTCATGGCCCGTTCCGAGATCGGTCTGGCGCTTCGGCTCGGCGCTATGAGACCAGCGGATTTTTGTGGTGAGGCGGAGATGCGTCACTACCTCTCCACCATGATTCGCGCCTTTCGCAAATGGCGGCAATTTGGCGTTGTCTCGGCTTTTGAGCCCCTGGACTTTGAGCCTCAGATTAACGATTTTGTCAAGATCGGCCAAGGATCCATGGGCGGCAAGGCCACGGGGATAGCCTTCTGGGCCGCCCTTTTGCGCCGTCACCGCCATCTCCTCGCCGATTTTAAAGGCAAGATTACCATCCCGCAGACCTGTGTCATCGGCGATGACGGTTTTAAGGACTTTGTGGGCCGCAATAAATTATTCTATCTTTCCGGCGGGGAGAATGACATTATCAGCCAGCGTTTTCTCGCCGCCCCGCTGCCTGATTGGCTGCGGGAGGCGCTGAGCGCCTATTTGAAGAAGGTAACCTGGCCTATTACGGTACGTTCTTCCAGTATTATGGAGGATACCAGATACAGGCCTTATGCCGGATTGTACCGCACCTGTATGCTGGCCAATAACGAGCCGGATTTTGACATCAGGCTGGCCCGCCTGATTCAGGCCGTGAAGCTGGTTTACGCCTCCACCTATTTTTCCGGGCCTCGGAAGTTTTCCCACCTCACCGGTCAGAGCCAGCAGGACAGCATGCCGGTTATTATCCAGCAGGTGGCGGGTCGTGATTATGGCGGCTGGTTTTACCCGGCTATCTCCGGGGTGGCCCAGTCCTATAATTATTATCCCGTCTCCCATATGCGGTCGGCAGACGGGGTGGTGAGCGTGGCGCTGGGCCTTGGTCATACCGTGGTTGAGGGCGGCAACTGTCTGCGTTTTTCCCCTGCCTGGCCGCGGATTCTGCCGCAGTTCTCCAGTGTTGATGACACCCTGCAAAACTCACAGCACCAGGCCTATGTCCTTGACCTTAAATCCCCGCTGCCGCGGGCGGACGGTCAGATGGTCGATCTGGTGCGCAAAATCCCGTTAAGTCAATTAGACGGTGTCCATAGTCCTCTGTCTTTTCTAACCAGTGTTTATCTCAGGGATGAACACCGCATTCGGGACGGTGCCGGGCCGGGAGACAGGGTGCTGACCTTTGCACCGATACTGAAATATAATACCTACCCTCTGGCCGGGATAATCAGGAAGATGCTGGAGCTGGGGAGTGAAGGGATGGGGTGTCCGGTGGAGATGGAATTTGCCGTTGATCTAAGTGAGGCAGACGCTGAACCGGTATTTTATCTCCTTCAGATTCGACCCATGGCCGTGGGCCGGGCCGCGCAGGAGGTGGAGATTAGCGTCGGGGAACGTGAGGCGGCCTTTTGTCGTTCTCAATCCAGCTTGGGGCATGGAGTGTTGCGGCTCAGGGATCTGGTGCTGGTGGAGCAGGATAGTTTTGATATTTCTAAAACCCGGCGTATAGCCGGGGATATCAGCCGGTTAAACAGTCGTCTGACTAACCAACAACGTCCCTATCTCCTCATTGGCCCCGGGCGTTGGGGCTCGGCGGACAGTCTGATGGGTATACCTGTGGGCTGGGAGGATATTTGCGGGGCCGGGGCCATTGTGGAGATTACAGGCGGCCGTCTGCGGGTTGATCCTTCCCAGGGGACTCATTTTTTCCACAATATAACTTCTCTCGGTATTCCATATCTCACCGTCAGTCTCCGGGACGGCTCTGCTGACCGTCTGGATCAGAAGTGGCTGGCAGAGCAGGGGGGCAGTCGGGAGGGGGATGTCAGGCATATAAGTTTTGCAGAGCCGATTGTCGTCAAGGTTGACGGGGTTAGTGGCGAGGGTATCGTGATGCCTGAATCCCTGCCGGCTTGAAACAGCGAGGCACTTATTTTGTGCGCATAGTTCTCGAACGTTCACTGAACGGGTAATCATCCCAACAAGGAGAAAAAATGGATAAAATAATGGCTTTAATAGATAGTCGTGATCCCGCTCAGGATGAATTTAAACAGGCGGTGCGTGAGGTATTAAGCTCGGTACTGCCGGTTCTGGAACGTAATCCTCATTACCGGCAGGCGGCAATACTGGAGCGGATGATTGAACCGGAGCGGGTCATTATTTTTCGGGTGCCCTGGGAGGATGACACGGGGCAGGTGCGGGTTCATCGTGGTTTTCGGGTGGAGATGAACAGTGCCCTGGGGCCTTACAAGGGGGGCTTGCGTTTTCATCCTTCGGTTAATCTTGGGATTATGAAGTTTCTGGCCTTTGAACAGGTGTTTAAAAACTCTCTGACCACCCTGGCCATGGGTGGCGGCAAGGGTGGCTCTGATTTTAATCCCAAGGGTAAATCTGATAATGAGGTTATGCGTTTCTGCCAGAGTTTTATGATGGAGTTGCAGCGTCATATCGGCCCTGATACCGATATTCCGGCGGGTGATATCGGGGTTGGGGCCCGGGAGATCGGTTATCTCTTCGGGATGTATAAACGTCTGCGTAATGAGTTCACCGGGGTCTTGACCGGCAAGAGCCTCAGTTGGGGCGGTTCTCTGGTGCGTCCCGAGGCCACGGGTTATGGTAATGTCTATTTCGCCTCCGAGATGCTGGCTACTCGCGGTGATTCGCTGGAGGGCAAGAGCTGCCTGGTCTCCGGCTCCGGCAATGTGGCCCAATACACGGCTGAGAAGATTATCCAGTTAGGCGGCCGGGTCTTGACCATGTCCGATTCATCGGGCTATGTCTTTGATGAGGAGGGGGTAAATCAGGAAAAACTGGAGTTTATCAAGGAATTAAAAAACGTGCGCCGCGGCCGGATCAGGGAGTATGCCGAGGCCTGGCCCCATGTTATCTATACGGCCGCTGATCCCTCTGATGAGTATAATCCTCTCTGGAATCACAAGGCCCACTGCGCCATGCCCTGTGCTACTCAGAATGAGATAAACGCACGGGATGCCGCCAATCTCATTGCCAACGGGGTATTTTTGATTTCCGAAGGGGCCAATATGCCGGCCAGCCCGGAGGCCATTGATCTTTTTATTGATAATAAACTGCTCTATGCCCCCGGCAAGGCCGCCAATGCCGGCGGGGTGGCGGTTTCCGGACTGGAGATGGCTCAGAACTCCATGCGTCTTAAATGGCCCCGGGACGAGGTGGAGTGGCGTCTGCGCCATATAATGAGGGAGATTCATCGCACCTGTCTTGAGGCGGCGGCGGAATATGGTCAGGCTGGTAATTATATGGCCGGGG
>JAJSAA010000191.1 GCA_024274995.1 Deltaproteobacteria bacterium | reverse complement strand
TGGTTTTTTTGCTCTGCGGTACTGCTGAGGCATACGTCTATACCGGTGGGGACTGGGGTGGACAAAAGCCGCTTGCCGCAGACGGTGATTATCCCCAAGGGATTTTTACCAGTCCTGTTTACTTTACGAACTTACAGAGTGTGTCCTCGTACGACGAGGGTTTTGATCGCCCCGGGTTTCAGGTGTGGAGCATAGATACGCGGCGGACGATTGTTTTCCCGAACTGGCCAGGTACCACTCTATCATTTTTTTCTGATGACTATATCACGCTGCGCCAAGGGGGGGACAATTTTAGCTCTCAGATGACGCTTGCCTTGGCGGGTAATATCGGGGGGGTTGCGGGGCAGTTTAATAGTACTGCGAATGTTTCTAATTCTACCCCCTGGTATTCTGATTTTGAGCCTAACCGTAGGATTGTTGACGGTTCCTATAGTGGTAATATGGATCTTTCTCTTTACTCGGATCCGCTTGTTCTTAGTTCCGCTGTGCCAATTATGCCGACTCAATGGTTATTAGGATCAGGACTGGCGCTTTTTGCCCTGTTCCGAAGGCGTTATTCGAGATCAGGGCTGGAATCTGCCGGAACAGTTAGCTGATTATTACGCCCTGGAATGGACTAAATGCTGAAAAATGAAAGCAGAGTTATACCGTTTATCCTGCCGCTGCTGATCCTGGCAAGTTTTCTGCTCTCATATCAGGGGCAGTTGGCGCATCTAACCAAGCGCTGGCACGGCGGTGATAATGATTACTGCCTGCTGGTCATCCCTCTCTTTTTATACCTGTTATGGGAGAGACGCGCCGATTTTCATTTCAGGGAATTCTCCTGGTCCGGGGTGGGGATAGTGATAGCGCTATTTTCCAGTCTGTTGATTGTGGCGGGTGAGCTTGGCTCCGTGGAAACCCTGACCTATCTTGGTTTTTGGGCGGCAGCTGTCGGCTTAATCTGCTTGCTTTACGGGGAGGGAATCCGCCGGTTGACCTTCCCCATTATAATTCTTGCCTTTATAATTCCCCTGCCGCCATACATTAACCGGTTGTTAACATTCCAGTTGAAGATGTACTCATCCTCTCTGTCCGTTATGCTGCTGCGCTTGTTTAATGTCAGTGTCATGCAGGATGGTAATATCATAGATTTGGGGGTCAGCCGATTACAGGTAGCGGATGCCTGCAGCGGCCTGCGGTATTTCATGCCGATGCTACTTATGTCCCTTATTATTGGGCATTTAATCAATAAAAGATTTTGGCAGAAAGCGGTCTTGGTCTCTCTTGTCGTGCCTTTGTCGATATTAATTAACGGTATTCGGATTTTTGTTGCCGGGATGTTGACGGTTAATGGACATGAGGAGATGGTTACTAATTTTTTTCACGATTTTTCCGGTTGGCTGGGATTCATGATTGTGGCGGGCTTGCTGGCGTTGTTCGCTGTTCTTTTGAAAAAGAGCGGCGGCCGCCGGAGGGCGGAGAGGAAAAAGACCTGTGATGCTGTTCCTTCCCAGCCGGGTTTGATTCGGCCAGTACTGCTAAGTCTTATCCTCTGCCTGCTTTTTATCGGCACCAGCTGGATCGTGATGCGGGGAGATGTCGTCAGGCGGATTACTGATAGGCAGAACTTTGCCAGTTTTCCCATGCAGATCGGTGAGTGGCAGGGGAAAAGAAGCTATCTGAGCGCCAATATTCTTAAATCACTCTGGGCTGATGATTATGTGCAGGCCTATTATCGGAACATAGCGCAACATAGCACTATTTATCTCCTTATCCCTTATTATCGCTATCAGGGAACAAGGCACACGGCTCACGCCCCCCAGTCCTGCCTGCTGGGCGGCGGGTTCTACCTGCAGTCCTCCCAGAAACGGACTATCAAGGTGACTCCGCATAAGGTAATTCAGATAATGGCAATGAAGATGGAAAAAGGGGGCCGCAAGGTGCTGGCCAGTTATTTTTTCCTGGAGCGCGGCCGGGTTGTCACCAGCCCTTGGCTCAATAAATTTTATCTCATGTGGGATTCTTTAACCAAGGGCCGAACCGATGGTGCCCTGGTAAGAGTTGAACTGCAAATGCCCAATTCCATGTCCTATAAAAAGGCAGGCTCTGACCTGGATGCCTTTATCCGGAAGTTGTGGCCTCATCTCATAGCTTATGTCCCGTCTTAATCTTTCTCATCTACCTTAAATGGTTGCCTTTAGGTTTTAATCAAATCCTAAAGCAAAGTTAATCGTTCATTAATGTGGCTCGATTAATAATGTATCTTATTGAACCTAATCAGAGCTATGCGGCGGCCGCATCTTTTTTTAAGGAAGGGCGATGTTACAGCAGCAGGTAATTATTCTTAATAATGTCCGTATGGCAATAGATGCCCTTTGCATTATTTTTGCCGGGTACATTGCCTATTATCTACTTCCTGTATATTTGCACGGTGCCAGGCAGCCGGACGGCCGGGTCTTTCTAAGTTCGATCATGGCGGTTATGTTTCTTAACAATTACATAATGGGCCAGTTGGGTTTGTATAACGACAGCAGGCCGTCTTCTGCTCTGGAGATGTTGCGTAAGGTTCTGTTGGCCATTTTGATCGATTTTATGTTTCTGGCCGGTATCTCTTTCATGTTGCCGGGAATCGGTTTGTCCCGTTCATTTTTAATTATTTTCGGGGTGGGCAGCTTCATTTTGACGGTTATTGGCCGTTTTGCCGAGGAACTTTATATAACGCACCAGCTTGACAATGGTTTTAATGCCAGGGAAATACTTATTGTCGGTGACGAAGGCCGGGGGCGGATGGTTGCCGGTCTGATGGAAAAGCAACTCAGCTGGGGGCATAAGGTTATTGGCCGGCTGCGGGTTAACAGAGAAGATAGTGACAATAAAAATAGTGTGCTTGGTCGTCTGGAGGATCTTCCCCGTATTCTGAAAGAAAATGCCATTGACGAGGTTGTCTTTGCCATGAGCGGTGACCGTTCGGTAAACCTTGATCGCTATTTGGAGATTTGTCGGCGGGTTGGAATCTCCGCTCGTATTCTGCCTGCTCTCTGGCAGCCTGGCAATATGGCCATTTCTGTTGAGCGCTGCCAGGGAGTGCCTTTTCTGACAGTACCGGCGGCAAATATAAACGCCACCGGAATGTTGTATAAGCGCATGCTGGATATAGCCGGTTCCTGCGCGGGCTGCTTGTTGCTGTTTGTTATGCTGCCCGTAATCAGCATCCTCATCAGGATTGATTCTCCCGGGCCTGTTTTTTTTCGTCAGCGCCGAATCGGCCAGAATGGCAGAGTTTTTTCGCTCTTTAAGTTTCGCACTATGGTTAGTAACGCTGAGGAGATGAAAAAAGATCTGCTCGCTGATAACGAGATGAACGGTGCCATGTTCAAGATGAAGGATGATCCCCGAGTGACCAGGATTGGGGCTTGGCTGAGAAAGACCTCTCTTGATGAGTTCCCCCAGTTCATTAATGTGCTGCGCAGTGAAATGAGTCTGGTCGGCACCCGACCGCCGACATTGGATGAAGTAAAGGGTTATGAGGAATGGCAGCGGCGGCGGATCTCTGCTAAACCGGGGATTACTGGATTATGGCAGGTCTCGGGTCGTAGTAAGGTGACTGATTTTAACAAAGTTGTGGAACTCGATTGCCGTTATCTCGACAACTGGCGGTTCAGGGACGACTTAAGGATTATTTTGCGGACTATTCTTGTCATATCGCAGCGCAAGGGCGCCATGTGATTGGCTGTGGAAATGGCAGATTGTGGATGTGGATAAAGAACGTCAACCAGGGTAAAGGGATGAAAATGAGAAGATCATTCGCGCTACGGCTGCTGTGTGTGTTTCTGCTGTTCTCGGTCGCTGCCTGCGGCTCTAAAGAAGACAAGGTGCGGAAATTCTACAGCCGGGGGCAGACTCTTTATGAGCAGGAGCACTATGTAAAGGCGGCCCTGGAATTTAAAAACGCTCTGCAGATTGACCGGAAGTACGCTAAGGCTGATTATATGCTGGGCATGATTAATCTGAAGCGGGGTAAATTCCAGGCCGCCTTTAGCCGTTTTAAAAGAACAGTGGATCTGGATCCTGAAAATATCGGGGCCAGGCTGGAGATGGCCAACCTCTATATCTCGGCCGGAACATTGGACAGGGCTGATGAAATGCTGTCATACATCCTTAACCGGCAGCCCGAAAATGAACGAGCCCTGCTTATGCGGGGAGCGGTGCTGCTAACGCAAAAGGGGCCGAAAGCCGCCATCCGGCATCTTGAACGGCTCAGGCAGCAAGGGGATAAAAGTGAGCAGCTTTTTGTCCTGTTGGCCCATGCCTATCAGCGTGCCAAAAATGTAAAAAAGGATGAAGAGATTTTACGGGAGGGGATAGGAAAAAATCCAGGAACTATAATGCTGCGGCTGCGGCTGGCTGAGAGGCTGGCTGAGAGGCTGGATAAAAGGGGGCAGCCGGCTGAGGCGCTCTCATTACTGAAAAAGGTGGTAAGTCTTGCCCCTGATAAAGCGAAATATAAGTTTATTCTGGCTGGTTTTTATATTGAGCAGAAAAAAAATAAGGAGGCTGAGGCTCTCCTTGACCAACTCATTGCCGCCAGTGGTGATGATCAGGCGCAGATGCGTACTAAAGTGGCGCGTTTCCTCCAAACCAAGGGCCTTGACGAGACGGCGAAAGCCGTATTGCGGCGGGGAATTGGCAAGCAGCCACAAGATACTCTGCAACGGCGGGCGCTGGCCGCTATTTTGCTTGATGAAGGTGAGGTAGATCAGGCCCTTAAGACTCTGAATGACAATCTTAAGACGGGTTTGGATGATTCAGACGCCGGTATAATCGCCACCAAGGTTGGACTGGCGGGGATCTATCTGCGCAAGGGGGAATTGGCTGAGTCCGGCAGACTGGTCGGCGAAGTCATCAAAGAAAGTCCCAAGAATATAGACGCGCACTATCTGAAGGGCAAGTTAGATATACTGGATGGCAATTATGTTGGAGCGGTGGCTGAATTTCGCACAACGCTGTACGAGCGGCCGGATAACATTGCCTATCACCTGAATCTTGTTCAGGCCTATCTCCTAAATAATGAAACAGAACTGGCCCTTGACGCCTTAAAAAACGCGGCCAAGACCTTCCCGGACGCCCAAGAGGTGCAGCAGCGTCTGGTGTCTCTTCTCTCCTCTCGCGGCGACCATTCGGGGGCGCTTGCGATTGCCGAAAAACTGCATAAACGCTACCCGGATGATCTGGGAGCCGCAGCTCAACTTGCCGATTTGCTGGTGACGTCAGGTAAAGTAGGTGAGGCGGAAAGACTCTATCAATCCTTAAAAAAGAATGACAAAACAGCGCCTTTCGCCTATTTGCGTCTTGCTCAGATTTATGCCTTTGCCGGTAATCGGCAAAGGGCGGAGGCTGAGGTGCGGCAGGGGATGAAAAAATACCCAGCCGCCGATCAACTGTTGGCGATGGCCGTCCAGCTCACCGGTAAAGACCTTAGCCGGGCTCTCAAACTGGTCAGCGCTCGTCTAACTGATAATGAAAAAGATCCCATTGCCCATAACCTGGCAGGCACGATCTATGCCCGGCAGAAAGAGGCCGAAAAGGCCATGCGTCATTTTAAGCGGGCTGCTATTTTGGCCCCCAAATGGCCCAAGCCGCTTAATAATATGGCAATTTACAGCCTGCAAATGGGTGACAAGAAGGAGGCGGCCGCTTTTCTGCAGAAAGCACTGGCCTTAAATCCGGCTAATCGGGTTGCCTTTAACGCCCTTGGCTCACTTCGTGAACGAAGCGGTGAATTCGACAAGGCGATTTCTATTTATGAGAGGGCCTTAAAAAAGAACCCGAAGCTCTGGGACGCGGCCAATAATCTTGCCTTTCTCCTGGTTGAGACGCGGGGCACGAAGAAGGATATTGACCGCGCCTATTCCCTGGCCAAGAAGGCTCTTGAGCTGAACCCGGAGGCCCCGGCAGTGCTTGATACTCTGGGCTGGGTGTATTACAGGCAGGGGCGCAATAAGCTGGCGCTTTCTCATCTTCGGCTGGCGGTCAATAAATTGGAGAAGGTTCCGGCAATAGTGCGTTACCACTTCGGTATGGCTTTATTAAAAAATGGTGAAAAGAGCGAGGGGCGCAGCCAGTTGCAAAAGGCGCTTGCGGAGCAGAAGGATTTTCCCGGCCGCCATGAAGCTAAAGCAGAGTTACAGGAGATATTATGATTATTGGACAACGGGGAATAGGGGGGATGATTGCATTTCGGCTGCTGTTGGTGTTGTTGGCGGCGCTTTCAGTAGTCCAGGCACCGCGGGCTGTGTCCGCCGCGGCGGAACTGCCGCAAGCCGACCTTCCGCCCGCTTACCGCATTGGGCCGGGAGATATTTTGGCGATTACGGTGTGGAAGAATGATAACTTGAGCCGGGTCGTGCCGGTACTGCCGGACGGCCGTGTCTCATTGCCGCTGTTGGGCGAAATTGTTGCCGCTGGCAAAACGGTAAGTGAATTACAGGCTGAACTTACCAAAAAGTGGAAAGAGTATGCCGCTAATCCCGTGGTGACGGTAACCGTTAATCAAGTGAACAGTTTCCTGATTTATATAATCGGCAAGGTTAATTCTCCCGGTCGTTTTCAGCTTAATTCGCAGACCTCCGTGTTGCAGGCCCTGGCCATGGCCAGCGGCTTGAATCCCTTTGCTCAAGGTGATGAGATCAAAATCTTCCGCCGCCGCCAGGGGAAGATGGTTATCTATCCCTTTGACCTGGACAAGGTCGAAAAAGGGGTAGGTCTCAATCAGAACATACTGCTCATGCCCGGCGATGTTATCGTTGTGCCATGAATTAATAATGCGGCGGGACGATCGTAAAATCCGCCTCATGGAGTCGGTATTTATCGTCTGCTTTCTGGCCCTTGTCACAGTCAGCCTGTTAGAGCCAGCGACGGCGGGAGCCGCGGAGTGGAAACTGGTTCCCGGTCTTGGAATTAAGGAGGAGTACAACGATAATGTGCTCTTTGTCGAAAATCCGGCGGGGGGGGAGATGATTACCACCCTTGACGGTCGTCTGACGGCGCTTCGGCGTACAGCGCGAAGTTCTGTTAAGATGTCCGGTTCCGTTTCGGCTGTCCGTCATGCTAAATCGTCTTACCTGGATGCCTGGGATCAGAATTACAGTTTATCTCTTAACCGGCGTATGACGGAGCGGCTGCAGATGGGTGTATCCACCTCGGTTACCAGGGATTCCAGGGTGGATCGTTATCTCGATGAAGGCGGTTTGGTGACCGATATCTCTAACCGCTGGCTGGAGCAGGTGCAGCTAAACAGTAATTACGCCTGGTCAGAAAAAACCAGTGGCAGTTTCAGTTACGCCTTCTCCAATCAGCACTATAAAGGGAGGGATCTGGGGGCGAGCCGCTCTCAGGAAATCACCTTGGGAGCTATGTTCCACCCTCTATGGAAACCGGCGAATTCATCAATTTTTACCGAGCTGAAATTAGGAATAAATGATTTTTCTACTTCAAAAATTGATGAGTATAGTTTGGCAGTCGGCTGCGGTTATTCGGTGAATGAACTCTGGCGTCTTACCCTGGGCGGCGGTATGCAGTACAGCAGGACAACGAGGGAAGGCCGGAACGTGGGCTTTAAGTTAGATACTACACCGACTCCACATTTTGTCGCGGTAACATCAATCCCCGTAGAGAACTCCTGGTCAGATACCGGCTGGTTAACCCGTATCATTCTTGATTATCACGGTGAGCGCCTGAAGGGGTCAGTACGGCTGAGCCATGATTTTTATCCGGCCAGCGATTATGCCAGCCTGGCGGTGCGTGACCGCGTGTTGGTGAAGGCCGGTCATAGCCTGAGCAAAAAAATGTCAGTTTCTTTGTCCGGCGAGTACACCCATACTCGTTCGGCGGGCGGCGGGCTTGATTCCAGAATTCTTAACACAATAATCTGGCGTTTGAAACCGCAGTTTAGCTATACCCCGAGTAAAGATGTCAGCCTGCGGGTTGTATATGCCTATACCAGCAATCTGAATCGTCTCACCGGGATCAGGGAGGTGCAGAACCGGGTAAATGTCGAGCTTAATTTTAACAGAAATTTGTTGAAATGAGCCTTAGGCGGTTAAAGAGGGGCCGTGTTACTCCGAAATTGCCTGATAACTATAAGGGGCGGATACATTGTTATCCCCTGCTATATATAGAGAATATAGAAAAGGAGCTTGGCTGATCTTATGGAACAAATCCCGCAACTACGTGACTATATTGACATCCTCAAACGAAGGAAATGGAGTCTGATTCTCTCCACCCTGTTGGTGATTATTGCCGCTGGCGCTTTGGCTCTGCTCTTGCCGCCGATTTATAAATCGACCTCCACCATCCTGATTGAGGAACAGGAAATTCCCCAGAACTACATCATGTCCACGGTAACCAGTTACGCGGAGCAGCGACTTCAGGTCATCAACCAGAGGATAATGAGTACATCTCACCTAATAAAAATTATTGACAGGTTCAATCTTTATCCTGAACTGCGCAAAGACTGGACCACGGAGGAAATTATCAACAAGATGCGTGATGACATACAACTTGATTTCATCAACGCCAAGGTCATGGATCCGAGAACCGGGCGGCCGTCCACTGCCACTATTGCCTTTACCCTTTCGTACGAAGGGAAGAATCCAGGTCTGGTACAAAAGGTGGCCTCAAGACTTGCTTCGCTGTACCTCGAGGAAAACCTCAAGGTTCGTGCAAAACAGGTGGAAGAGACATCGTCATTTTTTAACGATGAGATCAAGAAAGTACGGCGGAAAATAGATAAACTGGAAGGGGAAATCGCCACCTTTAAGGAAAAGCACGTTGATAATTTGCCAGAGTTGTTACAGTCGAATATGCAGAGTCTTGGCGACGTTGAGCGGGCCATGGACAGGATGCGTGAGCAGGTGCGCACCATTAAGGAGAGGAAGAGCTATCTTGAGGCGCAGTTGGCGGTTACTCCATCAAGCAATCAGGAGGGAGCGGTGGCTGGCCAACTGAAACTGGCGGCGTTACAGCGGCAGTTAACCAGCCTTAGCGCCGGGTTCAGCGCCAAATATCCCGATGTCATTAAATTAAAGGCGGAAATATTTAAACTTAAAGACCAACTGCGGAAAGAGCCGGTTGCTGAAAAGATTGAAGCTGGACAGCCGGATAATCCGGCTCATGTTACCTTGACCTCGCAATTGGCTGCGGTTGAGTTAGATCTTGCGTCGTATTCCCGGCAGGTGGCAGATATGGAAAAGAAGGCCGCTGATCTGCGGCAGCGTGTCCGCACTACCCCGCAGGTGGAAAAGGAATACGGTACTATATTGGCCGACCGCCATAATCTGCAGGCCCAGTATAATGACTTAATGGCCAAATTTCTTGAATCTAAGGTGGCCCAGGGGCTCGAAAAGGAGCAGAAGGGGGAGCGCTTTACTATCATTGATCCGGCCCGGCTGCCTGTAAAACCATATAAACCGAACCGGCTGGCCATCATATTACTTGGTGTCGTTTTAGGCCTTGGTGCCGGGGCGGGAACTGCGGCGGTAAGAGAAATGAACGACGATGCCGTGTACAGTCCGGATATTTTGTCGCAGGTCGGCTCCTGCAAGGTTCTGGCCTGCATCCCGGAGATAGTCTCTATGCAGGATAAAATCAGCCGCCGCCGCCGGAGACTTATTATCGCCGCCTCGGTAGTTGTCTGTCTCGTTGCCGGGGTGGTTGTCTTCAATTATGTGGTGATGGATCTTGATGTTTTTATGGCCAGGTTAAGCAGAAAAATGCTGTAAGCCTATACTTGTCTGCTTAGCCATCTTTTAGAGTGTGATGGACTTTTTACGAGTCCATCAATTATTAATGTAACTATTGGAGCGCGGATATGAATATAGCCATATCTCGGAGTGAAGACAAAAGAAGGCCCGATGGCTGGTTGTCGCCGGTTTATGGGCGGTCAAGAAAAGTTTCAGTAGATCACAAGGCGCTGGACAGAAACCGCTTGGTCGGATATTCCCAGGACACGGAGGCGGTGGAGGCCTTTAAGATACTGCGCACCAAGATTTTACAGGTGGCTGGTGCCGGGGATCGGCGGGTAATTATGGTAACCAGCCCGCGTCAGGGTGAGGGGAAGACCATGATAACTGTCAATCTCGCTCTTACCTTCGCCAAAGAGTTCAGGCAGACCGTTCTACTCATTGACGGAGATCTAAAAAATCAAAATGTTCACACTTGTCTCGGCTATGAATCGGAGCGTGGATTAGGGGATTATCTCTATGGTCAGGCCAAATTTGAAGACCTGGTTGCCTGGCCCGGTATTGAAAAATTGACTATTGTTTCCGGCGGCTCTTATAGGTCGGAGAGTGCGGAATTGCTTAATTCTCCGAAGATGCATGAGTTGATGAATGATTTAAGAAACAGGTTTCGGGAAAGATATGTAATAATTGACGCGCCGGCGGCGCTTGATAGCGCCGATACTAATGTCTTGGCCCCGATGGTGGATGGCATTGTTATTGTCGTTCAGGCCGGTAGAACTTTGAAGAAGGATATTTCAGCGGCCCTTAAACTTCTGCCAACTGCTAAAATACTTGGATTCGTGGTGAATCGTTTTCCCCATAAATGAAGTAAGTGGTAATCGTAACTATTCATTCGGGCGCCGTTAATGAGCAATAACTACTGAAGTTACAAAAAATCTTTAGATTATTTAAATCATAATAAATATTTAATTCTATCCTAATTTTCATGAGTTAACGTGGTTGCATAAAATGTTTGGGGCCTGGGCCATGCCTGCTAAAGGCGGAAAAACTTCTTTTGCGGGAAGATCATGTGCCGTGATTTATCTATGTTTTAGGGCGTCGACTAAGTAAAGACGTAACTGCTCAGGTGTGTATCAGATTTTGTTAGTTTCGTCCTCCTAATCAGGTAAGCGTAGCGCGACTCCGATACTTCCTGTACGTGAGGAGGGCGAAACGGATGAATCTGGGGGGCAGCTGAGTCGTTATGTAAAAATAATAAAACAAGGGAGGTAAATTATGCGGACACGGACATTTTTTTGTGGTTTTACCATGGCTGCCGCTCTGCTGGCGGCTTCCCAGGCGCAAGCCTTTACTCATGACTGGTCAAATGCGACGGTCGTCAATGACCCTGTAGACAAAAATATTGCTGCCGGCCGCGATATTGTCAAAGCGATGTATGATTACGATTCGGCTGATGGTTACCAATATTTTCGGATGGATATGGCCGGCCCCTTCACCAATGTCTCTCCCACCACCTACGCCTTTTATATTAACGCCCTGAGCGGGGGCGGTAACGGCGCCGCTCTTGATTATGTCCCTGATTCGTTAAACGGCATTGATTTTATTATCGATGGAACCTTGAATAATTCGTTGTTCAGTGACACCGGCGGTTGGCGTTTTAACTTGTACGCCTGGAACGGTACCAGTTTTGTTGAGTCTGGAACGGTGGACGGGCAGTTGTCAAGCACGACCTTAGAACTGCGAACCAAGGGGCTTTCTGGGGTTACAGGTGAGGATGTTACGGCGGGAACCTATGGCACTCCTTTTTATGATACAACCAGGACGATGCACATTAAAGGCAATCCCGTACCCATTCCTTCCTCTCTGATGTTGTTGCTCTCTGGCTTGATATTTTTTGGCAGCTATCGTTTCATGGATAGCTGAAAAAGCATAAAGTCCTTCTTCCCCCTGACGGGAGGCCATATCTTCCTCGGTATTTCGGCCTCCCGTTTTCTTTAAAAATATCTCACGCTATAATTTATCCGACTATCGAATCTTAAAGAATTTTTCATCGGAACATAACTGATTGCTAACAATTGCAAATTATAAAGTTGACGTAATTTGGTGTTAATCTGCGGCTGGAGGCCGCAGATGGTAAGACTTTTTCGGTGGCCAAGAAAGGACAGAAAGGGAGAGGTGATAATGGAAAATAGAACGATCAGGACTATTCGCAGAAAGAATAAAAGCTGTGGTGTGGGTGATAAACATGAGAAGCTGGTGGATTACCTTAATGGGGTCAGAGAGGAAGAATTTACCGGCTATATAAAGGTTAATTACAGCCAGGGTAATATTGGCCGTATAGAGAAGTTTGAGGAAATACTGCGTCGTTAGCCGCAAGCCGCTCTGGCCGGAGCTGTTAATTTAATCCAAAATTAAAAATCATTTAATCATAAATAAATATATAGAGGTTAGGCTGGTGATATGAAAAATAGACAGGCCAAAAAAAATCATGGAAAGGATTTGGAAAATTCCAGCCAGGTGCAAAAAAGGGCCTTGAAATATTATCAAGACCTGAACATGGAATTGATCGGCGGGGTGAGTGCTGTTTTTTTTCTTGTTGTTTCATGTCTGTTGACGTTTTCGC
Source organism: Deltaproteobacteria bacterium (assembly GCA_024274995.1). Classification (GTDB taxonomy): domain Bacteria; phylum Desulfobacterota; class Desulfobulbia; order Desulfobulbales; family VMSU01; genus JAADIV01. The sequence goes on along the minus strand of JAJSAA010000191.1, from coordinate 11,238 downwards.
AGTTGGGAACAAATACTAAACCCCCGGCGGCCGCAAGATTAAGTGATAGGGCGGCAGCGTTAGCACCTTTCGGAAGGCCAATTCATATTATCCATAAAGAGAGCAGCAATAAAGAAGGGAACAAGGTTGCGGCCTTAGTACAGCGCCAGAATATATCCCCTGTATCCGTGGTGGAGCCTCATTTTAGGGCGGCAGGCGGCGGGGAGAAAAGGCAAAAAGAGCGAAAGACGGTTTTGTCGAGCGCCCGGCGGCCTGCTGTTAGGGGAGTTAGTCTGCAAAGGTTAAGGAACACTGAAGTTGTCGCCGATTACCGACAACCGTTCTTTAAACAACACTATAGAACAAATAATGTTTCAAAGCCGGATATTGATAAAGCCGGGCAGAATTTGGCCAAGGGTGCCACAGGCCGGGGTATGGATGAAGGTTATTCGGCGGATAACCAAAGCCTGGATGTGAGCGGCGGCCCAGGAACCAATAAGGTCTTGCTGCGGCGGGAAAAATTTCTCGTCATGCGCGTTGCTCGCCTCACCCGTGATATTCAGAGCGGTTATGCCGATCGCTGGTGGAACTCCGTGGTTGCCCGCAACCCGCAGCGGGCCAAATATGCGACGGAGGCACCCCGTGTTCTTCTTGAGAAATATCAGCGTGAATTAACGGCGCTCCGTGCTAAGGCCGGCTGATTTATAGTATTTGAAATTTTTTTATCAATTCATCAAAAATTAACCAAGTCTTGACTTCGAGCTAATTTCTATGAGTTAGGCTGGCAGATGAGATCGATCAGAGGGTACTTTGCTGATCCGTTTTAACGGAGATCAGAAAGCCCGGAACGCTTCCAAGGGGAAGTATTCCGGGCTTTTTTTATATGGGCATAAAAAAATAGAAAGAAAGAGGGGACTTTGCCGATCCGCCGCCGGCGGACACCAGAAAGCCCGCATCCACGAAAACAAAAAAGGAGGTGATGCAGTGGGAATGCTGGCGCAAAGTTAAAGTTGGGTTTTAAAAAGTTTGTAAGTCTCGGCAATTAAAACGTAAAACTACTAAAAGAGGTAAAGAAGATGAAAAAAGTATTAAGTGTAGCAGTACTTTCGTTATGTGTATTAGGCACCGCGGCCTCGGCCTCGGCTTATTTTGACCCCGGTACCCTGACCCAGGTAGTGTATCAGGAGGTCGACGCCATTAACTTCGGTACCGTGGAATATGGTACCGATCTGGGGAATGTCAAGACCTTTGATGTCAGCACTGCCTCTAATTATCTTGCCGCTCCGGTTGGCAACGTTACCAAGGGCAATCTGAACTGGTCTGATCTGCGGCTTGCTTATTTTGCCTCTAATTACAATGGGACGTCATCCGGATTTTATTTTGCCACCACGAGTCCTATTGTTACTGGAGCCAGTATTAAACAAATTACCCCCTTTGATTCCGCTGCCGATGCTACTTATTGGCACTATGACAATATTAATAGTAGCGGTACCCAGACGGTTCTCTCAACTCCTGCCGATTTAAATTCTTACGATACTACCATGAACGGCCTTTCCAAAGGGCCTGGTCAGTATGCTGGATTAAATTCTCCGGCCCCGGAGTTGGGTGAGGCTAATTTAGGCGCTCTTGATACCCAGGATTATGTTGATATGTACCTTTATAAAGTTGGATATGATGGCGGATGGAAAGTGATACCGGGTAATGGAACCGACTACGTCGCCAAAATGCAATTTAATGCCGATGGCTCCACGATTATCAATCCTACTTCCAGTCCTGTGCCGGTTCCCACCTCTGTCTTGCTCTTCGGCTCTGGTCTGCTTGGTCTGTTCGGTTTTCGCCGGAAGGAATCCTGATTTAAGTCATTAAGATAGATAAGTCTATAACCAAGAAAAAATATTCTATAACGAGGTAAAAAAATGAAAAAAGTTATTCTGAAATCCGCCTTACTCTGCGCCTCTGTTTTTGGCCTGGCTCTGAGCGCCAACGCCGCTGTTATCAACCTTAACCTCACCGGTGCCTCCGCCGAGTACACTTTCTGGTCGGCGGCCGCTGGTCCTTTTTTAAGCGGCTTAGGGTGCACCGATATTAAGTCTGCCAAAACTGGCAAACAGGGCATTACCATGGGTACCTGTAACAGCGGTGCCGATACCGTGTATGTTCGCTATGCCTCCAAGGCCTCTTACGATGGCATTGAATCTCAAAAAGGTTTAGACCCTTTTGGTCTGACATCATGCAACGATAAGACTCAGCGTGAGTTTGCCGATGTGGCTCAGACCGATTTTGCCGCTGGTACCGTTAATGGTACTACATGCCAGCAGGTAACTCTCGGCGCCTCCGACGTTGCCGCCTCCACCTTTAATCAGTCAAGCTCTGGTGAGTTGTACGGCCCCTTGGGTGGCGGTTCGTATGCCCCCACTTTCCACAATATCGATGCCAGCGGTCTTACCTCCTATAACCCCATCGTGGTACCTTTCAGCTTTTTTAAGACCACCGATGTGCCTGCTACTAACATGACCCGTCTGATGGCCACCCAAATTTTTGGCGGTACAGTCGCTGATTGGGGTGCCTTTAATCCCGCGTGGAGTGGTATTCCCATCGTTGCCTGTCTGCGCCATGCTGGTTCCGGCACCCATGCTACCCTCGATGCCGCAGTTTTTCGCAACGAGGCGAAGCTGAGTACTAAAGAAGACAGCTTTGGTCTCTTCGGTCCGATCACCTACTTTAACTTAGGTTCCGGTGACCTGATTAAATGCCTGGAGTGGGCCCATTCTAACGGTTACGGCGCGGTTGGCTACAGCGATGTGGATAAGGTATTGGATACGAACGGTCAGATCATTACTGATCCCGCCAATGCCGTCAACGGTGTTATGCAGATGACCTATCAGGGCGAAGAGGCCACTAAGAACAACATCGTTAATGGTGTTTACGATTTCTGGTCCAACCAGTGGATCTATGAAGACACCTGTGAGAGCGAGGTTCCGGCTCCGAACGGTTGTACCGGCGGTGATGATCCGCACGGGGTGGCTGCTGGCGGCGCTCTGCATACCTATATCTCCAAGATGATGGTGTTTGCCTCTGATCCTGCTAATATCGCCCTCTCCGGCAAGGGCGATTTTTGGGCGGCTCAGGGAGAGATGAATGTCCATAAGTCTTCTGACTGGGCATGGCCTACCCGTTAAGGTGTTGTCTGCCTAAGCGGTAAGATCTTCCATTTAAGATGTTGTTTATTGCAAACCCAGAGGGCCTTTTTGGCCTCTCTGGGTTTGTTGTTTTATGGGTCTTTGTCAAGGTGGAGTTGTTTAATGGAAAATTAATTTTTCTTTAACTATAGCAAAATACTGGCGGTATATTCTGGCCTCGTTTATAGCAACAGCCCTTGGCCGCTGTCTCCATGGCCCTGTTCTATTACCCCGTAAATTTTTTGTAAGGAACGGTCAATATGCAAAACGAGAACTTAAGGCACCGGCTGGTCATTTTTCTGTTCCTGGCTCTGACGATTCTGCTGCTTGGTTGTACCGACAAGCGGTTTATGTCTTCTCCGGCAAGAACAGTGCGCCAAAATGATAAAGTTGCCGTCTCCTACACCTGTAAGCTGGCGGATGGTGCCCTGGCGGCGACCAACGAGCGGCAGAGTGCTGAGGGTCAAAACATTATCAGATCTCCTCTCTTCAGTATGCCGGACTCTTTCGGCCCCGAGCTAATGACCGCCACCGCCAAGCCGGTGATTGATCCCGCCGGTCACACAGAAATGTACGGTTTTAAGGTTAAGAGTTTTGAAGAGGCGGTACGGGAGCAGCTTGCCGGACACCTGATTGGTCTGCCCTATGACAAGGAGTGTCAGTTGCGGATGAGTGCCGATGTGCCCAAGGGCCTCAGCCGCCGGGACCGTTACCTGAGAAGATACCGTGAGACCAGTCATCCGAAAGTACTCCGGGTACCTCTATGGCAGGTGGAGAAGCAGTTAAATAAGTCCCCGGTTGCTGGAGCAAGCTGGCGGGGTAAGGACGGTATCACCTTTGTTGTCGAGTCGGTGGCCAGCAAGATCGTTAAGCTGCGGCGTGAGATCAAATCCGGGGCCGTGGTAAAGACTGTATTCGGCCCGGCCAGGATCATCGATAAAGGGAGGTTCTATACCATTGATATTGAGCCCAAAGTCGGCACCCTGGTACGTAGCGGGCCGCTGGCAGGCCGTATCGTTAAGGTGACAGATAAATATTTTCTGCTTGATTATGGGAATCCCTTCGGTTTTGAGACCCTTAACTGCCGGGTGCGGATAGAAAAACTGGCCGCCGATACCGCGGATATCGATACTGCGGGCCATTAGGTTAATTAAGAGGGGTATTGCAAAATGAAATTTACAAAAATCTGCCTTTTCATGATGTTTTTGTCAGCGGCCCAGAGCATTGTCAGCGGCCGGGCAGCGGCAGCGCCCGCTGCCCGGATGGGCAGGGTCAATGTCAGCCTGCCAGCAGCGGCCGGTGATCTGGTAACGGTTGTTTACAGCGCCCGTCTTGATAATGGTAGGGTGGTAGTCCCGGCCCGTGGCGCGGGACAGCAAGAAATGGTGCTGGCCGGTAAACAGGCCGGTTTTCCCATGCTGGGTCAGACGGTTATCGGCATGAAAAAAGGCGCGGTCAAGAGTTTGACCGTCCCGCCCGCGCAAGGCTTTGGCAATCGTGATCCCGGCAGGATCAAGACTTTTCCGCTGCGGCAGGAAATTTCACCCACCGAGCAAATGCCCATCGACGAGGTAAAAACGCGCTTCGGCCAGCAGCCTAAGCCCGGCCTGGAAGTGCGGATTCTGCCCTTTTTTAAGAGCCGGATTACCAAGATAAACGGGAAAACCGTAACTTTCCGTCATCTCGCAAAAAACGGTAGCGAGATTAAGACCCCGATCGGTAAAACTTCTGTCACTCTTGTGAAGGGCAAAATAGTTCTTGTGCTGCGCCCTGAGATTGGTGCTCCTTTTTTCCAGCAGGGCAAGCGGGGGGTTATCAGCGGCGCTGACGATAAGGGCTTTACGGTCGATTTTAATAATCCCCTGGCCGGCAAGACCATAACTCTCAAGCTCAAGGTGATTAAAATACGCCAAAAGGCCCTGCTGGCGGCTGTCGGCCCCATTACCTGGCAGAAAGATCTTAAAACCGGCCGGGCGCAGGCCAAGAACCGCCATAAACCGCTTTTTCTTTTACTTTATGCCGATTGGTGTCCCTGGTGTAAAAAGCTGAAAAGTGAGGTGCTGACCGATGTCCGTCTCCGGATGCTGCGGGATGATTTCGTCTGGGTGGAGCTTAATTCAGGCAAAGAAAAACGCTATCAGAAGGAGTTCCGGCAGAATGGCTTCCCGCTTATTGTTCTGCTTGATGAAAATGGACAGCCGGTTGCCCGGATTGATGGCTTTAAGAATGCCGCTTTTCTGAGCCGGGGGCTTCTCGGCTGGCTGCAATCCAGGCCGCAGGGATAGGTGTGATGCGTACAAAAAACAATCGGCAGATATTAATTCTCCGGGCGATAATTAATTTTTTGTCCGCCGTCATGATTTTGAGCCTGGCCTGGCCGCTGGCTCCTTTATATGCCGCAGATTCCGGCGGTGGGAATGCCGCCTCTTTTGCTATCAGCTCATTTAAGCTGGAAGGCAACACTCTCTTTGATGATCTTACCCTGCTGCGGCCGTTGCTGCCCTTTATTGGGCCGGGCAAGACGGCGGCGGACGTGGAGGCGGCCCGGGACGCCCTGGAAAAAATTTACCACGACAAGGGCTACCCCGCTGTGCTGGTGAATATTCCGGAACAGACGGTGGACAACGGTGTCGTCAGGTTGGGGATTGTGGAGAGCCGTCTGCGCAAGGTAAGGGTAATCGGCAATAAATATCACACTATGGCAATGATTATGAAGCAGCTACCGGCCCTGCGGCCGGGTGAGATTCTGTATCTGCCGGATGTGCAGGCTGAACTGGCGAAATTGAACAGTGATCCGGATCTGAAAGTGACACCGGTGCTGATGCCCGGCAGGGATCCCGGTACCATCGATATGGAGCTTAAGGTCAAGGACAAGCTGCCCCTGCACGGCAGTCTCGAATTTAACAACCGCTACTCCCACGACACGACTCATTTGCGGATGAACGGTTCAATCCGCTACGATAATCTGTGGCAGAGGCGGCATTCGCTTTCAGCGCAGTTTCAGATTTCGCCACAAAAACTAAATGAGGTTCTTGTCCTCTCTGTCTCTTACGTTATGCCGGCGCCCTGGAAAGAGGGCAATAAAATCGTTTTGTACGCCATTAGTTCGGATAGTGATACTGCCTTTGGCGAAGGGTTTCAGGTAAAGGGTAAGGGGCGGATTTACGGACTGCGGTATCTGGTACCGCTGCCGTCGTATCACGATTATTCGCATAACATTACCTTGGGGATTGATTATAAGGATTTTGATGAGAGCCTGGGGTTTGCTTCTTCCCCTGGTAATCCGGTAAAAACTCCTATCACCTATATGCCGCTTTCCTTCTCGTACAGTAGTCAGCTGGCCCATAAAAACGGCTACATCGGTTTCAGCGCCTCCTTGAATATGGCATTTCGTAATCTGGTCACCGAACAACGCCAGTTTGAGGTCAAACGTTACCGGGCCAAGGGTGACTACATCTATCTCACCCTCGGTGTGGAGCAAAACACTAAGCTGCCCTATGGTCTGGGGCTTTATGTCAAGGTGGACGGCCAGATTGCCAATGAGCCATTAATCGCCAACGAACAGTACAGCGCCGGCGGCATGGAGAGTGTGCGGGGCTATTTGGAGAATGAGGATTCTGGCGACAACGCGGTGCATGGCACGGTGGAGCTGTCGGGCCGGCGGCTTGATACTGATCTTGATTTCTGGCCCCGCCAGCTCTCTTTGACCCCCTATGGTTTTACAGATTTTGCCAGGCTTTGGACTAAAGATCCGCTGGCTGGTGAGAAAGAGGTTAATAATCTGGCCTCCATCGGGCTGGGGGCGCGCGGCGGGGCCGGCCCATTAGCCTATCAGTGCGATTTAGGCGTGCCATTGGTTGATAGTGACCGTGTCAATCGTGGTGATTACCGGATTTATTTTAAAATGGCCTACGAATTTTAACATAACGGGTGAGTTCCATGGTCAACATATCGAAGAAAAAATACAGCCGTGTTGCTTTACAGCAGCTTATCGCCATTTTCCCCCTGCTTTTTCTACAGCCGCAGCCGGGCTTGGGTCAGGGACTTCCTGCGAGTTACCACGCGGCCCAGACGGCACTGAACAGCTTAATGGCACCGGGCGTCAACGCCCTGCCCGATATCAGACAGGTGATAAGCGGGGTGGCGGGCTTAGACAAGAATGCGGCCGGTAACCGGCTGACCATTCGTCAGAATAAAAAAAAGGCGGTACTCGATTGGAATTCCTTTGATATAGGTGCTGCCGCTGAAACAATTTTTGATCAGCAGGGACATACCAATTGGGCGGCCCTGAACCGGATTTACGACAGAAACCCAAGCCAGATTTACGGCAGACTTAAGGCCGATGGCAAGGTTTTCCTGCTCAATCACAACGGTATTCTGTTCGGCAAAGGTTCCAGGGTTAATGTCCATTCCCTGGTCGCCTCCTCGCTGAACCTCGATCAGAGTGATTTTTTGCGTAATATAATGCACTTCAAGACGGAGCCTGGCGCAGAGGGTACGCCAGGTAAGGTCAGCAGTGAGGGCAGTATTCAGGCCGGTCAGACGGGATCGGTCTTCCTCATCGGCCCCAGCGTTGAGAACAGCGGCACCATTAATGCCCCCAACGGCCAGATTGGCCTCATTGCCGGGGAGGATGTCAGTCTTGATCCGGTCAGTAATCAGGAGGCTCAAACTCGTATCGCCTCCTGGGTTAAGGTCAGCGGCACTCTTGGCACCGCAGCCAACAGGAGAGGCGGTAAACTGGAGTCCAAGAGCGGCCTGGTCGGGATGTATGGCCGGGTGGTTAATCAGAATGGTATGATCCGCACGGTAGTGGCCCTGGAAAATCAGGGCCGAACTGGTATTGAACTTTTGGCCAGCGATCATGTAACCACCGGGCCTAAAAGTATCACCGAAGCCCCTATCTCCACATCCACCAAGACCCAGATTCTTAAGTCAGCGTTTATGGGTGGTAAAATTAAGTTTGGGGGCTTGGCGCCGGGTAATGCCAAGGCGGATGCCTCCACCGTCTGGATCAGGCATGAGGGTAAAATCGATGCCCCGGCCGGCTCGCTTACCATGAAGGCCACTCAGAGGATTCTGCTGGATTCAGGCTCTGCCATTGATGTCAGCGGCAGTTGGGTGGAGCGGCCCATGCGGGACGCTTTTGTCGATGTCAAGCTCACGAGTGAGGTCTTGCGGGATGATTATCCGCAGAAGAACGGCGCACTCCTTGGCACCACCGTAAGGGTCAACGCCAGAGAGGGTACCGCAATAGGAGATATCAGCGGGGCGCTGGCCAACCGGCAAAATACCGCCCTGCAGGATAGTACGGCTGCCGGTGAAATTAATCTCTTTGCTGGTAGCGGCGATGTGGTCATTAATCCTGGCGCCAGTCTCGATTTTTCCGGCGGCGGTACCATTTATAAGTCCGGTCTGGTGGCTACTACCAAATTGGTCGCCGATAACGCCGCTTATGATATCGGCACGGCATCCCCCAATCTGGTTTATAACGGTGTTTTTGGTCATTACGAAAAGAAACACGCCCGCTACAATATCACCGATGTCTATGCCGGGATGTCGTATGGTAACGGCACCATGCAAAATTTTGAGGGTTTTGTTGAAGGCAGCGATGCCGGTGGTGTAACGATAGAGGGTAACGCTCTGTCTCTGAACGGCACCCTGAACGGCAAGGCGCTGGCCGGTATTTATCAAACTGAATCTGAGGAAAGGGTAAATCGCTTTAAAAACCCGGTTACCAGAGGGCGGCACCGGCCCCTGGGCGGTACAATGAATTTGGTCGGCCCCTTTTCTGGTACGGAGAAGACCATGGATAATATTGACGCGGTCGCCATTGTCCCTGGCGCGGGTTCCGGGCGCCGGCTCGCCATGAATGATCCGCTGCCGACCACGGGTGTGAACGGTATTTCCCAGGCCGCCACAATTCTGCCGGCCGATATGATCAGCGCGGCCGGGCTTTCTGCCCTTAATATTCTCTCGGATTCCTCAATAAATATAGCCAAAGATGCCGTACTTCGTCTGCAGGCCGGTGGAGAGCTGAAGGCCACGGCCCGGCTGCTGATCGACCGGGGGACAATTTATATACCCGGCGGCACAGCTGCTTTTTATAGTGATGAAAACATGACCGCTTATCCTGGCGGCGATTCTGAGGCCACGGCCAATAAAGATTATATCTCCATGCCGGAGGGGGTCATACGTACCGATACCAGCCGGGTAGATGTCTCTGGAGAGAAACTTGATAACCGGCTGGCCTCGGTGCCGGGAGGTAAAAAGCTGCAGCATGGTATTATTGCCGGCGGCTCTGTTATCCTGCAGGACAAGATAGATTACAGCCGCGGCGGCGGGCAAGTGATTATAGATAAGGGAGCAGTGGTGGATGTCTCCGGCGGATATGAAGTGACGCCGGTCGGCGGGGTTATTGGCGGCGATGGTGGCAGCATTGATCTGCAGGGAACGGCAATATTACCGGTAGGTACTCTGCTTGGCCGTTCTGTGGCGGGGGCTGCCGGCGGTAGCATTAGTATACATTCGGAAAGGGTATTGGTTGGCGGCCCGGCCCCGAAACTACCGGGCCGTGAGGACGGCACCAAGCCGCTGCCGGTGAATTTTTTTGCCGGTTATCTGCCGGATGATCTGCAGAGCGGGCCAGTTGGCAGCGGCAAGATCCCGGCCCGGGCCAAAGGCCTGGTGCTGGATCCCGCCTGGCTGCGGGACTCTGGATTTGCTCATGTCACAGTAAAGAGCGTGGGGGATCTTTTTGTGCAGGGCGGTGCCAAACTTACCCCTTCGGCCGTGAAGCTTTCTTCCCCGCTGCGCGGCATGGCGGCTGATGGTAGTTCTGGTCAGAAAGCGCCGTTAATCTGGCTGCCGGATGACCTGCTGGGTGCTGTCTCTCTGGATCTGGCCGCCGGGCAGGAATTTAACTGGCAGGATGATACGAATCAGGCGGCTCGCCGCCTCGATAAGTCGCGCTTGATCGTAAAAGAAAATGCCGTCTTGAAAATGCCGCCGACCGTCGGGGCGGAGAAATCCGTTATCAGCCTGCGGGGGCCAATGGTGGAGATTGCCGGTCAGGTGACGGCCCCGGCGGGTGATATCAAGATTGAGGCGGTGGCAGCGACTCAAGCGCCGCTCATCCATGTTACGAGTACCGCAACTATAAGCGCCGCCGGGGTCAATATTCCAAATCGGCCCAGCGGCGGCGGTCAGCAGCCCATGACCTACACCTCACTTGATGCGGGCAGTATCGCTCTGAAGGCTGAGCTGGGGCAGGTTACGGTGGATAAGGGAGCCCGGCTCGATGTCTCCGGCAGTAAACCGGCGGCCGCCGGATATTATCAGGATTCATCGGGCAGCGAAAAGATCCATGAGATTGTATCTGCCGGCAAGGCCGGGAGTCTAAACATCGAATTCGGCAGCGGATTAGAACTCAAGGGGAAAATACAGGGAGGTTCAGCGCTGAGCGGGCTCGAAGGCGGTAGACTCGCCATAACCCGCGATATAAATGATACAGCGTTGACCATTAGTGCCAGTGATATGGGCTCCTGGCTGGATGATGGCTTCGAATCCCTGTCCTTGGCAAGCTATAGTGAAATACGCTTCTCCGGTGCCATTGAGCGTGTGGTTCCCCGAACCTTGAGCCTTGACGCGCCAGTGATAAGCGGCAGCGGTGGGGATATCCGCCTAACTGCTAACTATGTCCGGCTGGGCAGCAGTAAGTATGCCTTTGTCGGTGGTGGAACGGCGGATGACTCGGCATCTGGCAGCCTGGATATCTCTGCTAACTGGTTAGACGTTGAGGGTGCTTCCTACTTCAAGGGGTTTGATACGGTCAGTCTGCGCAGCCGGAATGACCTTACCCTGGCCGATATATACAGCACCGTGGTCAGCGGCGGGGTCTGGCTCCGCACCATGACGGTCGATAACGATCTGATCTTGCGGGCCGCAAGAATATATCCCAAAACCGGGGTCGATTTTTCTATCAAGGCCGCCGGTCTGGTCAGTCTGCTGTCGAGCGGGGAAAAGCGAAGCCGGGGGCCGATATATTCGGCGGGCAGCCGGCTGACCATTGAGGGCCGCG
>JAJSAA010000190.1 GCA_024274995.1 Deltaproteobacteria bacterium | reverse complement strand
TCATGGTTAAATGTGACATCTATACTCCTCCGGTTTGAAATTTTGGTTAGTCCGCCACCCCTTTGCCAACCCGGATTGTTCGGGCACCAATGGCTTATGTCGGGGTGTGTGAATTTAAAAAACGGATACTTTTACCATTTGTTCAATAATTTTGCAAGCTGTAAGCTCGTTCTAAATAACTAATTAGTATATGCCGTCTAAGGTTATTAAAAAAACTTGTAAATATAACAAAGGATTGTGATAATATGAATTTACAAAGGGTACAATCCTGTCGCTTATGAAATTACGTTTTTTTAACTACTCAAGTACCCAATTTTAAACAGTCACTTAGAATTTTGGCATTATGACAGATAACAAAATGGCGGTTTTCTTAGACCGGGACGGCACGATAAATGAGCAGATGGGCTATATTAACCACATAAGCCGTTTTCATCTCCTGCCCGGTGCGGCTGAGGCTATTGGCCGTTTGAACAGGCACGCTGTGCCAGTGTTTGTGGTTACCAATCAATCCGGGCTGGCCAGGGGATATTTCCCCGAATCCCTTCTGTATGAGGTGCACGCCCTGATGGTTAAAGAACTGGCCGCCGCCGGTGCCCATGTGGATGGAATCTATATTTGTCCCCATCATCCGGAGGCCAAGGAAGAAAAGTTCCGGCAGAAGTGCCGCTGCCGTAAGCCGGGAATTGGTCTCTTCGAAAGGGCGGCTGAGGAACATAATATTGATTTACGGCGTTCTTATGTGGTGGGTGACCGTTATTCCGATATCAAGGCGGCGGCCGCCTGCCAGGCAGCGGGTGTTCTGGTCTTAACCGGATATGGCCGGGGAGATTATGAATTTATTGGCCCGGCCATGGAACTCAAGCCAGATTTTGTGGCCCCTGATTTGTCGGCCGCTGTTGACTGGATTCTACAGCAGGAATCATCATAATATGCTGAGTACGGGAATGAGAAGTGAATGGGATAATTAAGAAAACAGCGTTTTTAATTATTGCCCTTCTAATGGTGCCGCTTTCTCTGCGCGCGGCGCAGCAGGAGTATTACACTGTTATTGCCGGAACCTATCGTCTACAGGCCAATGCCGGGAATGTTTATAAGACCTTGAAGAAGTCTATACCTGGCGCGGCATTCCTGCGCATAGAAAGAAATGGTAAATTTTATACCGTCCGGGTTGGCCGTTCATTAGATAAAAGCGGGGCAGAGCGCTTTTTGGCGGGGGTCAGAAGTAGATTCAAGGATGCCCGTCTGCTGCACGCCTTTTATAAGTCAGCCAGAATTATCAGGATAAACGATGCCGGGCGGGGACATGCTGCCGCCTCTTTAGCCGACTATGCTAAAGCTGAAGTGGCGGGGCAGCCCGCTTTATCCCCGGCCGCCGCCCGGCAAGGCCGGCATGAAATATTGTCGCGTCATCTCAAGAAATGGGTTCAGAACCCAATTACACCTGTTGTATTTCCGCCAGACCTGGCCCGGATTGATAAACAGTTTTTTACCGTGCAACTGGCCAGTTTCATAAAAGAGTCTGTTGCTCATAAAGAAATTAACCGTCTGCGGGGGCTTCGTTTTTCTCTCCCCTGGCTTAGAGTGGAAAGGATCCAGCGCTTTTTCACGGTAAGGGCGGGCCGTTTCAGTACCCGGCGGCAGGCCGTGGAATTTATGAGGCTGCACGGGAAAAAGATTAAGGGCCGGATTCTAACGGTTTATATCAGGCCGGAAAGGATCATTGAACTTTATGGGGCTTCGAACGATAAGAGTATAGGTAATGTGATGAGAAACGTCCGGCCATCTACTGTTTCTCATCCGCTGCGGGCCGTTCTCCCTTTAACTCCGGTTGTGAAAAAGATCAAAACGATTACCGCCTGCCGGCATAAAATAAAGGCTGTTTCCCGGATGATTAGGGCGGCCGCTCATAAGCTGCGGCATAAAGCGGGTGCTGGAACCGGAGGGAAAAGGCGGGAATTTTTTACCTTGCAGGCTGCCAGTTTTAAAACTAAGAAAATGGCTTTGCGGGCCTATATGCGATTAAGGCGGCATAAGGATTTGGCTCCACTGTCTGATTTGAGAGTGGAATTGGTTGCCAGTTATTTCACCTTGAGGGCTGGCAAATTCGTCAGACGTTTGAACGCGGTTAAGCTGGCAGATTCTCTGCGCCGCTTTTACCCCGGTCTGCTGGTAATGCGGGCTTACGTTCTGGAAAAAAGAATAGTTCAGATTTCCGGGAACGCGAGGGGCGGGGAAAAACAGGGCGCTGGGGAGAAGCCTGGTAAATTAAAATCTGTTCATATTGCCGAAGTCGGGGCCGTGAAGATGGCATCACGGCCGATAAGCCCGGAGGTAAAAACAACTGCCGTGGCGGTTGATTCCGTCTACAGGGGTGAACCAGCGGCAGAGGCAGTAACGAAAGAGTCCAGGGGCGGCAGGGAAAGTTTTATCTTTAAAGCGGCTGGTAATACTGAAATTAAGGCACCGGTTAAGCAAAAGGTCGTCAGGCCAGATGCTGAGGCGCTGGGGAAGAGCGGGGAAAATCCTCTTTTACACAGTATCTTTGCGGCAACAAACCTTGAGGACAAGGACCTTTCCTATGAGGTAGTGACAATAATTGGTAAAGATGACCGGTGCAACAAGATCAGGATGCCCTCCTCTCTTTTTTATGACCGCCACCGGGATGAACTGTATGCCATTAACGGGGTCAATAACCGAATAATTGTCTATGGAGCTGATTATTTTCCCCAGAATTCACTTGGTAAAGGGCGGGGGATTGATTCGCCCATGGGTGGTTTTATTGCTAAGGACGGTAAGATATATATAACTCAGGCCGGTGCCGTGGGTTCGCTGCCCCGGATTACTGTGTTAAACGGTGCTTTTATGCCGGAACAGGTGATTGCGGTCTCCAAAATGCCTGATAGTTCCGGCTTTATCCCCCAGAAGATAACTATTAACGCCAATGGCCGTTTTTATGTTACCGGGTTGCATTCCAAAAAGGTGCTGGTGCTGGATCGGAATGGTAACTTTCTGCGTTGGTTCCATGTTGCCATTGATAAAAAAGGGAATTACTTCTTCAGCGGGTTTGATACTCCGTTAGCCACCGCCTATATCAGAGATGTTGTCTCCGACAGCCTGGGTAATCTATTCTTTTTGAGCGAGGAGACCTCTAAAGTATACGCCTTTAACACTAAGGAAATTTTTCTTTTCTCCTTTGGGGTCAAGGGGGGTGCCAAAGGTAAGCTAAGCCGGCCCAGGGGGCTGTGCATTGATGAGGGCAGACATTGCTTTTATGTGGTCGACTATATGCGTCACGAGGTGCTTATCTATGATTTTACCGGTAAATTTCGTCATGAGTTTGGTGGCCGGGGTTGGGGGGCGGAATGGTTTAATTACCCCGTCGATATTGTATTGGGAGCGCGGCACCAGGTGGTGGTGGCTGATTTTTTTAACCAGCAGATTAAGGTTTTTAAGGTCAAATGGCGTGAAACATTCCCGGCTCGGCCGGACAGTCTGTGGAAGTTAAAGTAATATGCGCTCAATTTTGATAATAGATGCGGAGCAGAAATGGCGTGATTTTCTCTCCGAGGTTTTGGCTGCTGAATATCAGGTCAGCTATTGCGTCGGCAGCCGTGATCTGGCCAAAAAAATTAAACTGGTGCAGTTTGATATTATCCTTCTTGATTTGTATAGCGGTGATGAATCCATGCTGGCCGCCCTGGTGGGAATCAAAAAAATAAGTCCCTGTACGCCAGTGGTGATTACCTCCAATACCGAAAAAGCAGAACTGGTGGTGGCGGCCATTAAGCAGGGGGCCTTTGATTTTGTCATTAAGCCCTATACCGCAGTTAAGATCAAGGCCTCCTTGACTAAGGCTCTGGAAAATATAAGTCTGAGGAATGAGCTGGACTATCTGCGCCGGGAACAGGATGTTATCTATGATCTGAACAAGATTATCGCCGTCAGTCCGGTGATGAGCCAGGTGATTGAGGGCATTAAAAAATTTGCGCAGACCGATTCCACCATTTTGATGACCGGGGAGACCGGTACCGGGAAAAGCCTCATGTCCGGTGCTATTCATTATAACAGTCTGCGGCGTGGAAAACCATTTGTTAAGATTAACTGCGCCAATATTCAGGAAACCCTGCTGGAGTCGGAGCTTTTTGGCCATGAGAAGGGGGCCTTCACCGGGGCGGACAAGCTACGGATTGGGCGTTTTGAACAGGCGAACGGCGGCAGTATCTTTCTGGATGAGATCGGTGAGATGAGCATAGGGCTGCAGGCCAAGCTCTTGAGGGTAATTGAAGATAAGGCCTTTGAGCGGGTGGGCGGCAATCGGACAATTCATTCCGATGTCCGGATTATCGCCGCTACAAATAGAAATCTGGATGATCTGGTGGCCAGGGGGCTATTCCGGGAGGATTTGTTTTACCGGATAAATGTTCTGCCTATTCGCCTGCCGCCGCTTCGCCAGCGCCAGGCCTGTATAGCGTCTCTTGCTAAATTATTGCTTGATAAGCTTTGCCGCTCACTGCATAAAAGTATTAAAGGTTTCAGCGCCCCTGCTCTGGCTGCCATTCAGGGCTATTCTTGGCCGGGTAATATCCGGCAATTGGCCAACACCCTTGAACGCGCCATTCTCCTTGAAGATAAGCCCGAAATACAGGTGGAAAATCTCATGTTGGGTAATGATGTGGTAAATGCAAATACTCTGCCCCTGGTATCCTCTCCGGCACAGGCCGCCACCGCCAAAATACCAGAAAATTTGGCTCTCGCTGTCAGTGAGCGCGATAACATTGTTGCCGCTCTGGAAAAATCACTCTGGATTCAAAAGGATGCCGCCCTCCTTCTTGAGGTCAGCCCCAGGGTTTTAAATCATAAAATAAAGAAAATGGGGATTACCCACCCACGCTGGCGTAAGTTCAGATTCTGATTCCCCCCCTCTCCCCCTCCTGTAGAAGATTAACTCTCTTTATGCCTTTAAAATAAACCTCATTACCTTTGTGACTGTGGTTACATATGCGTAATTGCGGGTCTTGTTAACAGCTCAAGATGGGTCATTTAAGGTTGCGGGCTTAATTATTTTCCTTAAAGAGAAATTTTTTGTTATCCGGCTTTGAACTGAATTTGTTGAGCTATTGGTAAATAACGATGATGCGGAAGGCAGCATTGGCAGCGAGTCTGTGTGGTATGGCATGGTGATTGCTTGTTAAAGCAGTTGCCTGGTGCTGGTTGATGGTTCTTGCCCGTAATTGGTCTATGGGCGGGGAGGCCGAATCTGGAGATTGGCCTGAAGACAATTTGTAATTATGAGGATTTTTTATGTTGGAACAAACAAAGATGTTGATGCCGGAAATCGTCCATTCTGGAAGGAGGCGCATCATGAAGGGGATATGTGAAAAAATGCTGTTTGTCATCTTGGTTTCCGCTTTGGGCGGTCTCCTGCTTAATCCGCAGCCGGCCGGGGCAACCGGAGTATGCTCCAACTGCCATGTCATGCATGCCAGTCAGCAGGGCACCTCCTCTACCCCGAATGATTATTTGCTGAATAATAATTGTATAGGGTGCCATACCGGTACGAATGCCACCGACGGCTCAGCTCCACCCGTTCCTTATATTTATACTGCCGGGATCAGTGATCTCTCAACCTCTCTCGCCGGCGGTAATTTTAAATTTGCCGATGATAATGACCGTTATGGTCATAATCCCGTTGAATTGTCCGGTGGTGTTGACGCCACCCTGACCAGTCCTCCCGGCTGGAAGACCGGTTTTGATGCCAATGGTCAGGTCGGTGGTAGTACACCTAATTGGAGTGCTAATAATCTGAGTTGCGCGGGCACCTATGGCTGTCATGGCAAACATGATGCCACCGGCGTTACCGGCTCTCATCATCTTAATGTCACCGGTGCTATTACCAGCCCCACCACTGTGGCTACAAGTTACCGCTTTCTTTATGGTATCAAGGGCTATGAAGCCGATGA
>JAJSAA010000189.1 GCA_024274995.1 Deltaproteobacteria bacterium | reverse complement strand
GCCACCGTTGAGCAGACCTCCGCCTCTTTGGAGGAAATGACGGCCATGAGCCGGCAGACTGCTGAATTAAGCGCCGGTTCTGAGGTCTTGATGAATGAAAATCTGGAAAAATCCGCCCAGTCCTTAAAGTCTCTGGTAACCTTAACTCGTAATATGGAGGAGATAGAGCGGGACAGCGGTGATATCAGAGCCATAATTAATACCATTGACTCCATCGCCTTTCAAACCAACCTGCTGGCTCTGAACGCGGCAGTGGAGGCGGCCAGAGCCGGTGAGGCCGGGGCCGGATTTGCGGTGGTGGCGGATGAGGTAAAGAATCTGGCCGGGCGTACGGCTGAAGCGGCCCAGAGTACCAGGGAGCTGTTAGACGGTAATGTAGCTAAAATCAGCAAGAGTGCCGAGGCCTTAAAGGAGGTCAACGATGATTTTGAGCATATAATTACCTCGGCAACCGGGATCGGGGATAAAACGACCGCTATCAGTCAGGCCAGTGCGGAGCAGAGCCGGGGGACTGGTGAGATAACCAACGCCGCGGTTGAATTAGATAAGATAACCCAGAATATGTCATCTACGGCCATTAACTCCGCTGACGCGGTTGACCGGCTGAGAGCCCAATCCGAGGAGATGGGACTCATGGTGGGCAGCCTCATGAGTCTGGTACGCGGAGCCGGGGAGCAAGTGTTGTTCATTCGTGCGTTTTAGAGAACTTATAATTCTCTAAGACGCTGGCGGCTTTCCTTGATTTTGGCCAGGGCAGCCTCACCGGCGGCAGCCTTTTCTTCTTCCTTGGCGATTACCTCGGCCGGGGCATTGCTTAAAAATTTCTTATTGGCTAATTTCCCCTTGGTACGCTGCATCTGGGTCTCTATCTTTTTCTGTTCCCGGTCAAGTTTTTTCAGTTCTCTCTCCAGGTCAATGAGACCGCTCATGGGGACAAATATCTCTAAATTGCCGAAGATGTAAGAGGCCGCCCCCCTGGGGCACTGAGCCTGGGCCTCAATCTGGAACTCCGTTACCCGGGTCATGGCGGTGATGTGGGCGGCATATTGTTTAAGCTGCTGCCGCTCATCGGCACTGCCGCCGCTGACAATGGCCGTGATTTCCATGGTGGGATGAATCTGCATCTCGCTTCTGATATTTCTTATTCCCCCGATTATACCCATGAGCAGATTACAGGTCTCCTCGATGGCGGTAGACTTCCAGGCAGGATTGGGCTCAGGGAAAGGCTCGGTCATCAGGGTATGGCGTTCGCCGGGCAGGGCGTGCCATATTTCCTCGCTGATGAAGGGAGATATGGGATGGAGAATCTTGATACTGGTTTCCAGAACTGTCAGCAAAACCGCCCGGCTTTGAGCTTTGTCGGCCGCGCTGCCGTTATAGAGGGCGGGTTTAATCCACTCGAGATACCAGTCACAGAACTCATGCCAGATGAATTGATAGACTGCCGAGGCCGCCTCGTTGAACTGAAAGTTGTCTAAGGCACGCTGGTAGGCGGTTACCGTTGTCGTCAGCCGGCTCAATATCCATTTATTGAGCAGAGATAATCGGGGATAATCAAAATCCACCGCTTCGGCGTCAACATGCATGAGGGCGAAACGGGCCACGTTCCAGATCTTGTTGATAAAATGGCGGTAGCCCTCAATTCTGTCCTCTGAAATACGGATATCCCGTCCCTGAGCGGCAAAGGCGGTAAGGGTGAAGCGAAAGGCATCGGTGCCGTACTTATCCATGACAATCAGAGGGTCCATGACATTGCCCTTGGATTTGCTCATCTTCTGGCCGTTGGCGTCGCGCACCAGGGCATGAAGATAGACATCCTTAAAGGGGGCCTCGCCCTTGAAGTGCAGGCCCATCATAATCATGCGCGCCACCCAGAAGAAGAGGAT
>JAJSAA010000188.1 GCA_024274995.1 Deltaproteobacteria bacterium | reverse complement strand
GCCCTGGCTTAAAAAGCTGGCCTTTACCTTCGGCCTCTTCGTGGTCAGTACCGGAACTATTCTGATTGTGGCCATAATTGTGACTATGTATCAGCATCTTAGCTGAGGGTGTGTTTTTGTCAGCCGTAAACAATTGGGGCGGTTAGAAAAAGTTGTAATTATTCAGTGAGGGCTACAAATTACCCTTAAACTCGTAAACTGCTCAATAAATCACACTCTTGACTTTATAACATCTCGGAATGTAGCGGCCTCCGGCTAAAGTCTTTCTTTCCCGTTAAGGGGGAAAACAAAATCAGTCCCCCCTTAACGCTGTAAGCTTATTGACTTACTCGGAGGCTGTGCTATATTCTCCCATATGCCTGCTGCGTCAAGCCCGCGTAGTTCTGTCACATTGTCCGCACCACATTATCCAGCGAGGTCATAATTGTCAGGTGATGTTCGCCGAAGATGACGCTGTCTGTATTATCTGTGTTACCTTTTAATCTCCAGAAACTAAAATGCCTGGGCGAAACTGATTACAAAACAAAATCTGTTCCCTTTTTGTATGCGTACCAAAATCAGTATCCGGGGAGCCCGGATGCATAATTTAAAAAATATCAGCCTGGATTTGCCCCGTGATAAATTTATCGTTTTCACGGGGCTTTCCGGTTCCGGGAAGTCTTCTCTGGCCTTTGATACCCTCTATGCCGAGGGCCAGAGGCGTTATGTGGAGTCTCTCTCCACCTATGCCCGCCAATTCCTGGGCCAGATGGACAAGCCGGAGGTGGACAGCCTGGAGGGCTTGTCGCCAGCGGTTTCCATTGAGCAGCGTACCACCAATCGTAATCCACGTTCCACCGTTGGTACCAGTACCGAGATTTACGATTATCTTCGCCTCCTCTACGCCCGTCTTGGTACTCCCCATTGTCCCCGCTGCGGCAGCAGGATTGCCGCTCAGAGTGTGCAGGAAATGACGGCGGCGGTTATGAGCTATCCGGCGGGTAGTAAGGTTATTCTTCTGGCCCCGGTTATTGAGGCCCAGAAGGGCGAACATCTTGGGGTTTTGAACCGCCTGCGGCAGACGGGTTTTGTTCGGGTGCGGGTAGATGGCACTCTGTATAGTCTGGATCAGGAAATAAAGCTGGTCAAGACCAAAAAACACTCCATCGCGGCAGTGGTTGACCGTTTGATTATAAAGGACAAGATTCAACGCCGTCTTGCGGCCTCTATCACCACTACCCTTGAACTTTCTCATGGTATGCTACTGATTAATTTTCCTGATTCCGGAGAAGAGATTATGTTAAGTGAACGGGCCGCCTGTCTGCAATGCGGTGTCAGTCTGCCCGATCTTTCGCCGCAGCTTTTTTCTTTTAACAATCCTAAAGGGGCCTGTACTGAGTGTGGCGGTCTGGGTACTCGTCAGTTCTTTGATCCAGACCTCATTATTCCCAATTCTGCCCTCAGCCTGGCAAAGGGCGGGGTGAGGCCCTGGAAGGATATCGCGGCGGAATCCTATGCCGGTGAACTTGTTCGCGCCCTGGCCGGGCATTATAATTTTAAGCTGACCACCCCCTTCGGGAAATTACCGGCCAAGGTTCAGGAGGCCATTATCAACGGCACAGGTAGTGAGGTGATTTCTTTTACCTATCGGCGTCGCCGCCGCTTGATTTCATCGGCCAGGCCCTATCCCGGTCTGCTGAAGCAATTAGAGCGGCGATACAAGGAGACCGCCTCCATATCCGTGCGCCAGAGTCTGGAACAATATCTCAATATCCGGCCCTGTCCGGCCTGTAACGGGGCTCGTTTAAATGCCGGATCTTTGGCCGTAAAGTTTAATAATTATAATATCTTCGAGTTGACGGAGATGAGTATTGAGCGGTTGAGGGCCTGGATGGCGGAGATCGTCATTCAAGGTCAGAATGAAAAAATTGCCGCACCTATTATCAAGGAGATTCGTGAACGGCTCAACTTTTTGACCGGGGTTGGGCTGGGGTATATCTCCCTGGCTCGGGCCGCCTCCAGCCTCTCGGGCGGAGAGTTTCAGCGTATTCGTCTGGCCTCGCAGATTGGTGCCTCACTCATGGGGGTGCTGTATATCTTAGATGAGCCCAGTATAGGGCTGCATCAGCGAGATAATCAACGTCTCATCAAGACTTTGATCCGGCTGCGGGATCAGGGCAATACGGTCATTGTGGTGGAGCATGATGCCGATACTATTCTGGCCGCCGATCATGTTCTGGATATCGGGCCGGGGGCCGGCGTTCATGGGGGGGAGATTATTTATAACGGCCCTGTCAGAGGTCTGTTTGCAAAGGAGGATTCACTCACCGGCGGCTATCTCTCCGGGCGCTTGACCATTCCTCTGCCCGAGAACCGCCGCCAGCCCAGAAGGGGTAAAAAAATTACCATTAAAGGGGCGCTGGCCAATAATCTCAAAAATATTACCGCCCATTTTTCCCTGGGATTGATGACCTGCGTGACTGGGGTCTCCGGTTCCGGTAAATCTACTTTGGTTATGGAAACCCTTTATAAGGGGGCGGCGAATATCCTCAACGGGGCACGGCAGGCGGCAGGAGAGGGCAAGATCAGCGGTCTGCAGCATATTGACAAGATAATTAATATTGACCAAAGCCCCATCGGCCGCACTCCACGTTCCAATCCGGCCACCTATACCGGGATTCTGTCCCCCATTCGTGAGTTATTGGCCCGTCTGCCCGAGGCCCGAGCCCGTGGTTATAAGGCTGGACGCTTCAGTTTTAACATCAAGGGCGGTCGCTGCGAGTCCTGCCAGGGGGATGGTCTGCTCAAGATTGCCATGCATTTTCTGCCCGATGTCTATGTCACCTGTGAGGCCTGCCGGGGTAGTCGTTATAATCCGGAAACCCTGGATATCTTATACCGGGGCAAGAGCATTGCCGATATTCTGGCCATGAATGTTGAAGAGGCTCTTGACTTTTTTAAGAATATTCCGCCCATCAAGAACCGCCTTCAGACTCTGTATGATGTGGGCTTGACCTATATCTCCCTGGGCCAGTCCTCCACCACCCTCTCCGGGGGGGAGGCCCAGCGTATTAAGCTGGCCCGGGAGCTGAGCAAGCGGGGTACCGGCAGCACCCTATACATCCTTGATGAACCGACCACCGGTCTCCATCCCGCTGATATTCAACATCTCTTAAATGTCTTGCAGCGCTTAACCGATGCCGGTAATACGGTGGTTGTTATTGAGCATAATCTGGATGTCATTAAGACCGCCGATCAGATTATTGATCTCGGGCCGGAGGGTGGTGACGGGGGCGGGGAGATAATTGTCAGCGGCACCCCGGAGGAGGTGGCTGCTGCTGCCCAATCATATACCGGCCGGTTTTTAAAGCAGATTCTGTAAGTTAACCGTAACTTCTCGATTTGACTTAACACCTTGTTAATACAAATCGAAGAGTTCGAGTAATTTAAGACTCTGTATCTGGACGGTACCGGTGAGTTTTTTAGGCAAGCATTTTTTGATTATTCTTAGTATATAGGAATAATTTGGCGTAAAATCGCCCCTCTAATCAGATAAATCTTAAACAGGAATAAGATCATGACCGATCAGCAAAACGAAGCTAATAACGAGCAGCCTATTTTTCGTCTACAGAAGCTCTATGTCAAGGATATTTCCTTTGAAAACCCCAATGCCCCGGATTGTTTTGGCGCTAATCAGCAGAACGAGCAGCCCAAGGTGGAGATTAATTTGAATCTCGCTAATAAAAAACTGGCCAATGATGATACCTATGAGGTGGAAATCAAGATTACCGCCAAGGTTACGCAGGGCAAGGAAGACAAGGCACTCTTTATAATCGAGGTCGAGCATTGCGGGATTTTTACCATAAAAAATATTCCGGCGGAGCATTTAAATGCCGTGCTGGCCGTGGATTGCCCGACCATGATTTTTCCTTATACCCGGCAGATTGTCAGCCAAATGACCGTGGACGGCGGTTTTATCCCCTTCCTGCTGGAGCCGGTGAACTTTCTGGCTCTTTTTCAAAATGCCCAGAAGCAGCAGAGCGAACAGGCCAATTAAAAACTCCTGAACCTAAATTACCGCCATTAAGGTGTGAGGCGGCAGTCCGAGGGGTTGGCCGTCACTTTTATTGATAACCCGGCCCAGCAGTTCCGGCAGGGATACATCCTTAAATAGATAAATTTCCAAACTGGCGGTGCCAGCTTCGTAATCGCTCATTATGACCTTCCACTCCGCCGTTAATTTATCCATCAGGGGTTTGTTTCCGGGAGCGCCCTGGCTCAGGCGGTGTAATTCTTTCTCCAAGCCTTGCAGGAGTTGGCTCCCGGTCTGACGGATTTTATTTCTGCGCTCTAAGTATTTATCATTGTCTCCCTCACAGTTCGGCAGCGGCAGGCGGCAGATGAGACGTGGGCCTTTGTCAAGTTCCCGGCTGTAATAGTCAGCGAGAAGCTCGAAGGTTTCCCGGCTGGCCGGGGCGGCGATCCATGGCCTATCCACCTCTTTGTCGGCCATGAAAAGATGTATCCAGGCCTTAAGTTGTTGAATTGCCGGGCCGCCTGCCTCGCTGGCGGCAGGGGAACGTCCGGCGGTCGTTTTTGCCGCCGTGTTTTGCAGGGCGCCAAGCATTGAGGCCGTCTGTCGTTCAACCTGTTGCAGGCTGTTATTTATCTCTTCCTCCTCATCGGTCATAATCTCTGATAATCGAAGCAGGAGACGGGCCTGGGTTAAGGCGTTGAGCTTCTTGTCTTCGTCATTTTTTGGTACCATGATGCGGCTTACCAGGTCCCAGACCGCCTCTTCATCGACATGCATGGCTTTTGACATGGAAAATAGTCCGCCGCCGTAATATTCATCCCGGTGGGTTGAGATGTCGCGGATTAGATGCTGGAAATTTTCCAGATCTTCCGCAAAGGGTACCGGGGCGTAGTGCCTGATTAAATGCTGCTGGCTGTAAAAATCTTCCGGTAGACAGGTATCCTCCGAGGCGGCGTATAAAAAAATCTCATCAAAGACAATAAGGAATTGACGAAAAAGACGCTCTCGGGGAATACTTAAGGGTGGTATCAGGATAGTTTTTAAATTCATAACAGTAATGGGTAATAGTTTAAGGGTGATGGATGAAAAAGATTAATGAATCGGTAACACTTGCCATAATCATTATGGTCTATCTTTTGTTGAGTGTGCGTTATTTCCCGGGCCAGCTTCTCAAGACCCTGACCTGGACTGCGTTGCAGATATTGACCGTTTCCCCCCTCACCGGGGGGGGGACGATTATCGTGGTCGTTATTCTCCAGAAATCAATGGGTGCCAAAATTCCCAGGGACAGGATTATCCGGATATTTCTTACCTTGGGAATAATTGTTGAATTGCTTTACGGTCTCTATAATTATGTTGGGGTCAAGGGAGTGTAAAATCAGCGAATTAACGAGTTTGGCGGGTGATAGCCAGAGGGCGATGTGGTGTTGGGCATCAGCACGGAGCCTTTGCCGATGAGGGTGCCGGGGTTGGTTACGGAATTACAGCCCGTCTGTACATCATCGCCCAATACCGCCCCTAATTTCCTGAGCCCGCTGCTGATGGTTCCATCCGGGGTTCTGATGGGTACCTCGCCGCCAGTGAAACGCAGGTTGGCCATCTTGGTGCCTGCCCCGAGATTTACCCGGTTGCCGAGGATGCTGTCACCAAGATAGGCGAAATGGCCGGCTTTGGCATCATCCATGAATATTGTATGCTTGACCTCGGTGGTATGGCCGATAACCGTGCGCCGTCCGGCGAGGCAATACCCTCTGATATAGGCTCCCTGCCGGATCTCGGAACAATCTCCAATGACCGCTGGTTCTTTGATCGTGGCCCCTGATTCCAGGATAACGCCGGAACCCAAGGCTATTCTCGGGCCGCCAAGCACCACCCCGGCCATGATAAGAGCGGCCTTCGGCAGGCACTGGTCGTTTTTGTAAATGGCAAACTGCCCTTTGGCTGGATCTCCCAGCTTAATTTTACAAGTGGCAGCGGGGATAATCTCACCCCTGATATATACCATGGCCGCGGGCAGAGGAACACCAAAGGTTAGACCCTCGCCCGTAAAGGGGGGGTAGTCATAATCATTCATGTACTCCTTCAGGTGTTTCAGCGCCTCCCAGACATAATCAGCTCCGAATAATTGGCGGTGTTCAAAACCCTCTAATTTAAAAAACGACTCAGAAGTCAACACAATCGACATCCCCGCCCCTTTCTTTAATCAGGACCTCCAGCTCGGTGTAATTCCGCAGGTTGTTATTTGTGAACATCAGGGCCATGCCGTTACTTGCGGCTCGGGTAACTTCTCCTTTAAGGCGCAGGGGACGGTTGGCGGCCGGGGCGGCATCGTGAAACTCGATATCGCACACAGTCCCCGTTGCCGGATTATGATTTCCCATTACCCAAATTCCCACCAGGCTTAAATTCTGGGCGGCGCATTCGGTAATAACCTGATTGGCGAAGATTAAATCAACCTTGCCGGTATAAGGAATACGGGGATGTTTTCGCTTCGATTGCTGCTTGCCGGTCATACCTGCCCCTCACTTGTAAATTGATAAAGAAATTGGTAACTGTTTAGCTGTACCCCCCCCTATTTCGGTCTTCTCGAATGCGGAAGTATGCTTCAAAGCCCTGACGAACGAACCTGGAACCTGGAGTGCTGCTGGACAGCTACAAAAATACAATGATTAACCGGGATGGTCAAAGGAAAACTGGTTTTATACGGCAGAGGGGGCGGCCAGGTCTTCCACGAGAAAGGGTGAGCAACGGACGGCAATACTCTTTTTTTTGACCCAGATTAATACCATATTAACTGTTTCGCCGTTGACGTTAACAATGTTGGCCAATTCTTCGGCGTACTCTACGTCCGAGTTATTAAATTCGTAGTACAGCGAGGCGTGATAGGGGTCGACAAGCAGAATGAATTTTTCTGCATCATAGGGATGCTTATGAGGTGAACCGGAAAACGGTACATGGGTTTTACGCAAATTAGCGGCTTTCTTGGTGGTGTTAACCGGTTGAATATCCAGCACTTTAGGCTCTTGTAAAAATTTAGTTATCGGCATCATATCCTCCCCGCATGGAATATAATAAAAAAGCATTAAGGCCATGGTGAATCCCTGGCACTAATAACATTATACCATATTGAATTTTTTTTTTGCCATATAGCTACTGGAGGTAGATTTTTTTTTCTGGTAGTTGCGACTCCCTTAAAATCAAGTATAATAAATCGATTTTGGATAATTATTCAGGTGAGCCAATCTTGACATTCCAGGGTGTCATTTCCAGTAAGCGCAGACTCTGAGATGGGGTGTAGCTGAACAGTTACCTTATATTTTTAATATTTTAGGAGAAAATAATGAGCGAAGATAATTTGATCTATGTTACTGACCAAGATTTTGAGGCCGAGGTGCTGAAATCTGACCTTCCCTGCTTAGTTGATTTCTGGGCCCCCTGGTGCGGCCCCTGTAAGGCCATTGGCCCGGTGGTAACTGAACTGGCTGCTGAGTTTGCCGGTAAGGTTATAATCGCCAAGATGAACGTTGATGAAAGCCCTGCTACTCCGGGGAAATACGGTATTCGGGCTATTCCCACCTTGATTCTGTTCAAGGGCGGGGAGGTGCTGGATCAGGTGACTGGCGCAGTTGGTAAGGCCCAGTTGGCCGCTATGCTTGAAAAAGCCTGATTAAATTGGCTGTCAAAACCTATCAGCTTATTATAGTGGGCGGCGGGCCGGGGGGGTTAACCGCCGGGCTTTATGCCGCCCGCGCCCGTCTTGATACCCTGTTGATTGACAAGGGTGCCGCCGGCGGTCAGGTGCTGCGTACTGACTGGATAGATAATTATCCCGGTTTTCCGGATGGGGTTTCTGGTTTTGAATTGGCGGACAAAATGACTGCCCAGGCCCGGCGTTTCGGCCTTCAGCCGACCCTGGGCGAAGTTGTCTCCATGGAGCTTAGGGGTGAGACCAAAAAGCTGTATCTCGCTGATGATAAGCACTTGAAGGCCAAGGCGGTGATTATAGCCACCGGAGCCAGCCCCAATAAGTTAAATGTTCCTGGGGAGGTTGATTTGACCGGTAAGGGCGTTTCCTATTGCGCCACCTGTGACGGCCCCTTTTATCGGGATATGGATGTGGCGGTGGTGGGTGGCGGCAATACCGCTGTTCAGGAGGCGGTTTATCTGACCAAATTTGTTAAAACGGTAACTATAATTCATCGTCGTGATGAACTGCGGGCCGCGCCAATCATTCAGGAAGCCGCTTTTCAGAATAAGCGGGTTAGTTTTATTTGTGAATCTGAGGTTGTCGGCATCGAGGGTACCACCGAGGTCACTGGGTTGCGGATAAAACATGCCGACGGAGAAGAGGAGTTTAAGTCGTTTCAGGGCGTATTTGTCCTGGTGGGTGTCAGTCCCAATAATTGGATGCTGCCTAAGGAATTGGCCCTGGATAATGGTTTTATTACTACTGACGGTATGATGCGCAGTAATATCTCCGGGGTAATGGCCGTGGGTGATATTCGGGCTGATTCTATACGTCAGGTTATATCCGCTGCCGGCGATGGTGCTGTGGCAGAAAAAACAGCGGAACAATATTTAGAACATCTGCATCAGAATCTGCGGATTGTTATGGAAAGAAAAAAATGCAGCTCAAAATGAAACTAATGCCGGCCGGCAGAACAAAGATATTAACGGTTTTTATCATTCTGTTATTTTTAACTACCCTGCCGGGCTGTGCCCTCATGAATAATACCATGAACTATCTGGGGTTTGGTAATGGTAAGTCGATTCCAGACACCCCTGATTCCCTGGCCTTGAAGGCCCTTGATAATTATAATCACGGCGATTATTCCAAGGCCCTGAAGGTTTTTAACGATATAATGGATCGTTTTCCCTTCAGTAAGGCCGGACTGCTGGCTGAATTAAAGTCTGCGGACTGTCAGTATTATCTGGGGAAATATCCAGACGCCATCAGCCAGTATAACGATTTTGCCAATAATCATCCCACCAATGAGGCCATCCCCTATGTTATATTTCAGATTGGGATGTCGTATTATAAACAGATAGATACCATTGATCGTGACCCTGGGGCCGCCAAAAATGCGCTTGAAAATTTCACGAGGCTTATAAAGTCATATCCTCATTCGGCATATGTTCAGGAGGCCAGAGCCCGCCGTCTGGCGGCTCTTAACTTTCTGGCCAATCATGAATTTTATGTCGCCAATTTTTATGTGCGCACCAATCATCTGAAAGAGGCGAAGGGACGTTACCTTTATCTGATAAAGCACTACCCTGAATCATCGGTAAGCGCCAAGGCCAGGAAGATTATTGCCGCCATTGCGGCCGGTCATCCGCCTAAACGTACCTGGCGTGACTGGCTGCCGGATTTATCCCTGCCTGACTGGCACACCTTCAGCAACCTCAATCCCGGCGGCGGTACCGAATAGGTGAGCGCTCCATGAACGCCCTGCTGTGCTTAATTAAGCACAGCAGGGCGTCTCTGAAACGCTCACATTTTGAGATGTTATAAAGAGTGTAGTTTATTGAGCGCTTACCCCGAATAGCAGGGGCTTTACGATTAATTTGCTGCGCGCAGTCTCTTGCGGAGCTTTTTGTCGTAGCGTTCCTGCTCGCTGTAAATGCAGCCGCAATAGGGCTGGCGGTAGAGCCCCATCGCAATGCTCAGATCAATTCCTTCCTGCCAGCCCTCTCTGAAATCCTGATAAAAAAACGGCAAACCGTAACGGACGGACAACTGTTCACATTGTTCTTTGATTAGGCTGTGTCGTTGATATCGGCTGTAGAGCAGGGTGGTGGAAAAGGCATCGGCTCCAGCTTCTATGGCCTTGATTACGGTAGGTTCAAGGCGCATGGCATAGCATAGGCCGCAGCGCGAATCTTCATGAAATACCACCTGGCGCATATAATCCCGCAGACCGTAATTTTCTTCATATTCCACTGGAAAATCTATTTGCTCGCTTAGTTCCCTTAAGGTCGTGAGGCGTCGTCTGAATTCCCGGTAGGGATGGATGTTGGGGTTAAAAAAATAGCCCAGGGGCTGGTGGCCCAGCTCCCGTAAACGTTTTACCGGGTAGGCGGCGCAGGGGCCGCAGCAGGTATGGAGGAAAATCTTCATCCCTTTTTCAGCTTATAACGGCGGCTGGTAATATTATATTTATTGAGCTTGTAATTAATAATCCGCAGACTGGAATCTAAGTATTTAGCGGCCTTGGTCTGGTTGCCATGGCAGGTTTTCAGGGCCTCGATGAGAAGTTCCTTCTCGAAATTTTCCACTGCCGCCGCCAGGGATAAGGGGTTTTTGCCACTGACGGAACCGGCGCTTTGCAATGATGGCGGCAGGTGATAGCCCTTAATGGAACCTTCATCGCAGATCAACAGCGCCCTCTCCATGCAGTTCTGTAACTCCCTGACATTGCCGGGCCAGTGATATTGCATTAATAAATC
>JAJSAA010000187.1 GCA_024274995.1 Deltaproteobacteria bacterium | reverse complement strand
GAGATAAACAGTAACCCCGTCTTGCCGGCCCTGCCAGATCAAAGCCTCTTCACGCCTCTCCTCCTGCGAGTATGAGAGGTCAAGCCATAGAGAGAGCAGGGGGCTGAAATCTGATTTCTCCGGTTTCATAAAACCGTAGCAGGGCAGGATGACGCTTACCTTCCGGCCTTGTCGAACCAGGGCGGCAGAGAGTTGGCATACTACGTCCTTGATGCCTCCGGCTCCAGCCAGGTTACCATATTCCCGGCTGACCATCCAGATGGATTTAATTGCTGTCATCCTATTTTATGGCCTGCTGCCGTAAGAAAAAATCAGCGAGGGTCAGACTGACCATGGCCTCGCAGACTGGAATAATACGGGGGATAGCCGAGATATCGTGGCGGCCGCCAATCTTTATGTTAACAACTTCATGCTGCAGGTTAATGGTCTGCTGTTCCCGGCCAATGGAGGGAATAGGCTTTACCGCCGCCCGGACGATTATATCATCACCATTGGCAATTCCGGCCAGGATACCGCCGCTGTGATTCGAGGCAAAACCATCCGGGGTCAGGGAGTCATTGTTTTGGGAACCGGTAGCGGCGGCGGCGGCAAAACCGTCACCAATTTCTACCCCCTTCACCGCCCCAATGGACATCAGGGCCCGGGCCAGGGCTCCATCCAGCTTATCAAAAACCGGCTCACCAAGGCCGGCGGGACAGCCGGTGGCCCGCACCTCAACTATACCTCCCAGACTGTCACCCTGGGCTCTGACCTCTTTGATCCTCTTCTCCATGCGCAGTGCGGCCTCTTCATCAGGGCAGAAGAGCCGATTTTTAGCCGTTGCCGCCATATCACGCTGATTGGCGGTAATGCCTCCCAGGGCGATGGTAAAGGCCGTTACCTTAATTCCATGGCCGCTCAGCAGTAAACGAGCCACGGCCCCGGCTGCCACCCTGGCCGCCGTTTCCCGGGCCGAGGCCCGGCCGCCGCCCCGGTAATCCCGAATGCCGTATTTTTTCAGATAGGTAATATCGCCATGACCAGGCCGGAAGATATCCCGCAGGTTATCGTAGGACTTGCTATGGGCGTCCTTATTAAAGATGACTAATGATATTGGGGTTCCTGTAGTCCTGCCCTCAAAGATGCCGGAGAGGATCTGGATCTTGTCCGGCTCCTTCCGCGGACTGGCGGCACCACCGGTTCCCGGCCGCCGCCGGTCAAGATCAGCCTGAATAATATCTTCGTTTAGTTCAAGGCCTGGCGGGCAGCCGTCAATGGTCGCTCCAACTGCCGTGCCATGTGATTCACCCCAGGTTGTAACCCGAAAAATATCGCCAAATGTATTTCCTGCCATTATATTATCCGTTTATTTTTAGGTAAGGAGTAACTTCAACTGTACCCCACATTCGTCCGGCCTCTACGCTTACCTGAACAGTTGCCATATTTCTGTCTTTAAGATGGTACGTTCTATGAAAAAAAAGTCAAGTGATGTTCCATTATTGTTGACATACAGCTCAGCCTGGCTATATTATTGGTAATAATTACTAATTACTTCAGGGGAGGTTTGTCGTGAAAATAAATGTCGATAAAAATATCATTGAGTTTCATCCAGAGAGTAAGGAAGAGACGGAATCATTAGTTCAGATGTGGCGGCTGCTGGTGGACTGTATGGGTACTAATAAAAAAATTACCCCCATCGGCGAGTATATCCCTGAGAAAAAAAATACTGCCAGTTTCTTTGTCGAAGGGGAGCCGGGCGGCGTAACTAACCCTTCCGCAGATGTTGCCCCAGCCGACGGCACCTATTATTGCTCTACCTGTAATAAATATATCAATCTGAAGAAGGGTGATACCATCCCCCTTTGCTGCGGCAGACCCATGGAATTAATGGAATAAAAATCGGCCACGGTTTAAGTAAGGTAAATATCCACCTGTATATTTACAAAATTCGTAACTTATAGTTGTTCCAAGAGAACAAAATAAATGATTATAGTTTGTGAATAAAAGAATGCATCTCCCCGTTACAAATATTCGTAACTTATCGTCGAACGATTTTAAATAGAGTTTTGGACGGGTGAGTGCTGTTGGTTC
>JAJSAA010000012.1 GCA_024274995.1 Deltaproteobacteria bacterium | reverse complement strand
GAGCCTGAAACGGCCTCCGTGATTCCCACCGGTGATGAAAGTATCCTCTTTATTGATGATGAAGCGGTTATCGTGGAGGTGGCGGCAAGAATGCTTGAGGGGTTAGGTTATAAGATGACCGCCCTGGCGGACAGCGAGGAGGGGCTGAAGATATTTCAAGCTCAGCCGGAGGCCTTTGACCTGGTTATCTCCGATCAGACCATGCCGCATCTCACCGGCTATGAGATGATCCAGAAGATATTAAAAATCAGGCCCGACATCCCCACCATACTTTGCACCGGGCATAGCAGTCAGGTGGACAGGGAAAAGGCTGTTGAGCACGGAATCACAGAATTCCTGCTTAAACCGATTAAATTTGAAGAGCTGGCCGTCAGTATCAGGAAGGTGTTGAACAACAAAAAGCGGTTCTGAAAATCAGGTAATCCATTTTTCATGCCTATCTTTATCAGCATGAAAAATGGGCACACCCCGCCCGGCATGTCTAAAACTCCAATAGACAATAGCCATGCTCGGATAGAAGAGCGGCGGTAACGCCTGACGTGGGACTAAGACCGCAGCTGGGGCTCCCGGCCTTCAGAAATACCGCCTCCACCTCCAACTGCCGGGCCAGAAAGAGAGTCTGCTCGGCGCCCCTTATAAACTGCCCGCTGACCTCAACGCCATCCCTGCTGATGACCTTGGCTCGGCCCGCCAGGACATCAGTGCCATTACCATCAATGATATCGGCCGCAGTTCTCGGGGTAGGAAGGCCGCCCAGTTGCTCCGGACAAAACGGTGCCCAGCAGCGCCCCGCCAGCAGGGATATACAGGCGGATTTCCCCTTGCTCCTGCCATCATAACGTGTTTTAAGCCCCAAGAGGCAGGCGCTTACCAAAATCATATTTTTTGCTTTTTGCTTTTTTGATTAGTTATCTTGATATATAAATACATAAGATGAAAACGACGCTGCGCAAATATAGAGTTATAGTCATAACCGTCCTTGTCACCTCAATCATGC
Source organism: Deltaproteobacteria bacterium (assembly GCA_024274995.1). GTDB lineage: Bacteria > Desulfobacterota > Desulfobulbia > Desulfobulbales > VMSU01 > JAADIV01. The sequence goes on along the minus strand of JAJSAA010000012.1, from coordinate 2,612 downwards.
TCAGTATCTGGATATACTTTTCGCCCTATGGCCTGCGGAATTATTTAGATATGCGGGATCGCCTAGCCAGAGTTTCCACCGAGGTAAACAACCTCAAACAGCAGAACAAGGCCCTGCGTCTGGAAATACATCATTTACAAAGTGACCCGGCCTACCAGGAAGAAATCGCCCGCCGTAATTTTAATATGCTGAAAAGAAACGAGATGGTCTTTGATTTTTCTAAACTCAAAAAGAAAGGTCATTAGACTATCTCCGAAATAGTCCAGCTGCCCAAAAAAGCTTCAATATCCTGTGCCGCTATCGGTCTGCTGACTAAATACCCCTGGATAACATCACAGTCAAGATTATATAAATAGTTCAGATGGCCGTTCTCCTCCACCCCTTCGGCCACCACCCGCAGATTCAGATTATGAGCCAGTGAGACAATGGCCTTGACAATCAGGGCATCATCCTTACTGGTCAGCAAGTCCATCACAAAGGAACGGTCAATCTTTAATTCATGGACAGGGAAACGCTTCAAATAACTGAGGGAGGAATAGCCGGTGCCAAAATCATCAATGGAGAGATGACAGCCCAGCCGCTCTAATTCCACGAGATGTTCAATACTTTCCTCCACATTATCCATGAGCATAGTCTCGGTAATCTCAAATTTAATCAGGCGGGGATCAACCCCGGATTCCCGCAATGCCCTGCTTATCAAGGGAAACAACGAGGCATCCCTGAACTGGGCGGCAGAGAGATTGATGGCCACATTAATATTATTACCAGCATCCTGCCATTTCCGGCACTGCTGGCAGGCGGTGAACAGCACCCATTCTCCAATGGGTACGATAAGCCCGGTATCCTCGGCCACCGGAATGAATTCCATGGGCGACACCACCCCCAATTCCGGATGCCGCCAGCGGATAAGGGCCTCCACCCCGGCCAGCTTACCGGATTTTAAATTAACCTGAGGCTGGTAGAGTAAAAAAAATTCATCTCTGCCCACTGCCTTGCGGAGGCTGGTTTCGAGGGCAAAACGGGCAAAGGCCCTGGTATTCAAATCGGCGGTATAAAATTGATAGCTGCCCTTTTCCAGCTCCTTGGCCCGCGAAAGGGCGGTATCGGCACATTTCATTAACTCCGTACTGTTATTGCTGTCTTCGGGAAAAATGCTGAGGCCGATTCGACAATCCAGAAATATCTCATTACCGGCATGGGCAATCGGCCGGCCAATATCCTTGATAATGCGACGGGCGACAATGGCGGCATCGGTGGTATTGCGCAAACCTTCAAGAATAACCCCGAACTCATCGGCCCCAAAACGAGCCGTTACATCATTAAGGCTTAAGGCGGCGGCAATATCCGCCTTACGCAGACATGCCCCCACCCGCCGTGCCACCTCCTGCAGCATGATATCACCGGTTTCACGGCCAAAGGTACTGTTAATCAGCCGAAATTTATAAATATCAATATGCAGAACTGCCAATAACGCAGCCCCTCTCTCCGCCTTATTAAGGGCCTTGCCAAGATGTTCACTGAACAGAATACGGTTTGGCAGACCGGTAAGATGATCGTAATAGGCCATTAACCTGATCTTCTTCTCCGTCATTCTGAGCCTGGTGATATTCCGGCAGGTAAAAACCACCTTAGTTGGCATATCGACGGCATTCTTTATGACAGCCCCTTCCTGACGGACATAGATTTCCCTGTCATTCGAGATCAGTAAGCGGTGCTCAAGGGTAAAATTATTATCCGCGCTTAGAGATTCCTCAATGATCCGCTGTACCAACTGCTGTTCAGAGGCTGGAATAAGGGCAATGAAGTCGGCAAAGCAGGCTGGGGCCGCCTCAGGCCGTACCCCGGTCATGAGACATATATCTTTGCCCCAGAGAACCCGGTCATCATCGAGGCACCACTCCCAGGAGGCCGATTCAGACACGGCCTGAGCCGAGGCTAATTTAATTCTGGCTAACTGTAAATCAGAATATAATTTATTAGCCCGCAGGACATATTTAATCCGATAACTGATAAGGACTACATTGATGGGCTTGGCAACAAAATCCGTCGCCCCAATTTCAAAGGCATGCTTAATGGAATCATAATCATCCAGGCCGGTAACCATGATAATCGGTACCATCTCACCGCCGGGCATACTGCGAATCCTGGCACAAACCGCAAAACCATCCATCCCCGGCATACCGACGTCAAGCAGTACCACATCTGGTTTATGCCGCAAAAATTGCTCAAGTCCTATGCTGCCGTTTTCGGCCTCAACAGAGGTTAGAGCGGATTTAGCAAGCCCGGCGCTTAATAATTTACGAATAGCTTTATCGTCATCAATAATTAAAACTAACGGCGCTCGTTCCGCATTTATCAAAATTTCACCCCTGAAAAAATAAATTAGAGAGCTATAACTGCTATACTGATATCATAGACATAGATAAAAGCATCTGGCAAGAGCAGGTAAAAAAAATGTAACTGTTTAGGGCAATTTACAGTCACACCTAAATAGTTACAAAAAAATTAGCTTTTTTCTCGTTCCCACGCTCCCGCGTGGGAACGTACACGGAGAGCTAAATGATGGGTAGAAGCCGCTACAAAATAACTGTCCCAGAAGCACCACATTTTAT
>JAJSAA010000186.1 GCA_024274995.1 Deltaproteobacteria bacterium | reverse complement strand
AATAAAATTGTACCAGGAGTCCCTGAATACGGCCAGCCCCTTTGACCTGATCATCATGGATCTCACTATTCCAGGCGGTATGGGGGGAAAAGACGCGGTGCTGGAAATTCACAAAATTAATCCGGAGGCCAGGGTAATTGTCTCCAGCGGCTACTCAAACGATCCAATTATGGCCAACTGCACGGAGTATGGTTTCTGTGCCGCCCTTACCAAGCCCTATCAACTCCAGCAATTATCGCAGGTTATAAGCCGCTGCACTGCGGCCGCAGACAGTAAAAGACAATATTCGTAACTCTTATATTCCCCCTTGCAGGGAAGGGGTACAGGAAATCCACTCACGGGGCAGTAATATCTGGTTAAGAACCGGCATTAATAAAATTTGTGACGCTGAGGGGGACAGGCTAAATTGAATATCGAGGTAAGCGAAGACTCCGATGTGGAGTGTAGCTAAACAGTTACTAATTTTGAATAATGAAGGGAAAGCATGATCAGATACGCGGAATAACTCAAGCAACAGGCAGACACAAAAAAAGTACTCAACAATAATCGTTAAGTGCTTGATATTGTTAATGGTGACCCCTACGAGAATCGAACTCGTGTTACCGGCGTGAGAGGCCGACGTCCTAACCGCTAGACGAAGGGGCCATTGAGATATGAGATGCAATAAATAAGCTATAGAGACACTTTTGTCAAGCTGAAGTTTGTCGTTGAATAATATTTATGCCGAACATAAGCGTTCATGAAACGCTCGTATACGATCGTAGTCGTACCACTCTACATTTCGAGAGGTTATAAAGTCAAGAGTATGGTTTATTGAACGCTTCCCGCCGAACACCGTACCGCCTGTCTCGGCTTTTCATCATCCTTACCAACCTCACCGCGGCCGTCAAAGCCGCGAGGGCGTAAAAGCAATTACCACCCTTTACTTATCGGCAAAAATGTTTACATTTGAACTTTATTTTTATGGTCTTGCATTATAAATGACCATACCAGATACCAGACAAAGCCAACAAACATAAACAATGACTCATACCTGGCAGCGAGACCTGAAATTTATCCGTTTTTTACCCATGCTGATAATGATGACAGCCATCTTTATAATGTCAAGTCAGACAGGGGACAGCATTAACCTGCCAGATATAGTCAATATTGACAAATTTTACCACGCCATTGAGTATGGCACCCTCGGAGCCTCGGTGTTATTCGCTTTGCACCCAACCCGCCGCTCCCTGCAACCGGCAACCATTGCCGGCCTGACCATACTCTTCTGTGCGGCCTATGGGGCAAGTGATGAATTTCACCAGCTTTTCGTCCCCTTGCGGGATGCCAGCCTGGCTGATATCATGGCCGATATAAGCGGGGCCTCTCTTATCGCCGCCCTCTGGTGGCATAAAAACAAAAAACTAACCACAAGCAATTAATGGAGGAAAATCACCATGCCGATTTATGAATATAAATGCCAGAAATGCGGAGCTGTTTTTGAGAAGATTATCATCTCAAAGAACGATGAATCCGGGATCAATTGCCAAAAATGCGGCAGTAACCTGGTGCGAAAGACCATATCAGCAGCCAGCCTTAGATTATCATCTCACTCGGCAGGTTCCATCCCCAGCGGGGCATTTTCCGGTGGCTGCGCCTCATCCTCAGGATTT
>JAJSAA010000185.1 GCA_024274995.1 Deltaproteobacteria bacterium | reverse complement strand
TTAAGGTGATAAAATGTGGTGCTTCTGGGACAGTTATTTTGTAGCGGCTTCTACCCATCATTTAGCTCTCCGTGTACGTTCCCACGCGGGAGCGTGGGAACGAGAAAAAACCTTGACGGAACAACTCAGAAGTCTATTTAGCGAGGGCTGCAGATTACCCTCAGCTCTTAATTATTACTGAAAACCAACAATAAACTGTCGGCTAATTGTGGAATTTCTTTGTCACTTACTGTCCGTAAATCAAGGATGTATTTATCATGCTCTATGCGGCCAATGACTGGCAGGGGCAGTTGGCGGAGGCGGGTCTCCAGTTCGTTTAACGTCATGATGAAGGGCTCCAGGGTTAGGGCGCGGCTGGGCAGACCCCGCTCCGGCAGGGCGCCGCCTCCAACCCTTGATTCCGTGTCGAGATATGACAGACGGCACAGCCCGGCAAGCTGGCTGCCAAGCCGCCGTTTCAGGCGGACGGCCCGTCGGCGGGTGACTGCCAGGGGGGTGGCTAACATGGCGAGAGTGGGGATTTGCCGACGGGCCTGCTCGGGATCATAATATAGTCTTAAGACTGTTTCCAGGGCCGCCAGGGTGAATTTGTCGATCCGCAGGGCTCGGTTTAAGGCATCACTTTTTATGGCTGCGATAATTTCTTTTTTGCCTAAAATCAGTCCGGCCTGGGGGCCGCCCAAAAGTTTGTCGCCGCTGAAGGTAACCACGTCAACTCCGCCTTTTAATATTTCGCCCACCGTAGGCTCGGCTGGCAGGCCGAAGAGCCCCATATCCATCAGCGAGCCGCTGCCCAGGTCTTCCATAACCGGCAGGTCGTGCCTAACCCCCAATTTTACCAGATCCGGCAGGCTGACCTCGGAGGTAAAACCGATGAGCCGGTAATTGCTGGTATGCACCTTGAGGAGGAGAGCGGTATCCGGCCCTATGGCAGTCTCATAATCCTTGAGGTGGGTGTGGTTGGTGGCCCCAACCTCCACCAGGCGGGCTCCGCTTCTTGTCATCACGTCGGGAATACGGAAGGAACCGCCAATCTCCACTAACTGGCCTCTGGAGACAATCACCTCTCGGCCCTGGGCCAGGACGCTTAAACAGAGGAGGACCGCAGCGGCGTTGTTGTTAACCACCAGGGCGGCTTCGGCTCCGGTGAGATCGCAGAGAATATCCTCGACAAGGGAATAACGGCTGCCCCGTTTACCGGTATTTAAATCAAATTCCAGATTGGAATAATGCCCCCCCACCTCGGCCAGGTTATTTAAGGCGGCCTCCGGCAGCAGGGAACGGCCCATATTGGTATGCACCACCACCCCGGTGGCGTTGATGAGCCGCTGAAAGCGGGGCCGGGTGAGTTCCTGGATACGGGTGCTGATGGCGGCCTTCAGGACGGGGTGGCTCAACTCATCTTCTCCCTTCAGGGCCTGGGTGAGTATGGCGTTTCGTCTCTGTTCGAGTACCTCCCGGATGGCCCGTTTAATGAGGACAAGGGGGGCCGCTTCAATAGCTGGGCTGGCAGGGGGTTTGGCAAACCAGGCCAGGCATTCATCAACCTTGGGGATGGTGCGTAATAATTGTTGTTTGTCCGTTGTCATCTCGGATTGTTGGTTTTCTTGTGAGATTAAATCCAGGGGCTCTCCTGGCCCGGCAATCGTGCCGGAACCAGGCTGGGCCTGTGGCAATGCGCCTCTACAATCGTGCCATTCAGCCGTTATGGGCTTATCTGCTTGTAAATTATTACAAAACTAAAATAGAATTGCCTTTATTTGTCAATGCTTATGTCTGGCAGGGCCGCCATATAGTTTAAAAGCCGCTCCATGGTCTCGTTAATCATCGTGAAGCGGTACTGGTCGGCCAACATCTCGGTTGGCTGCTGGATGTAAGGGGCTTCAATTAGTTCATTGGCGCTGTTGGCAATAAGTTTTTCCAGGCTCTCTTTGGTGGTTTCGAGATGGAATTGCAGGGCCAGCACTCGTTCCTTGTAAACGAATCCCTGGTTGCGACAGACCTCGCTTTGGGCCAAACGAGCGGCTCCAGCGGGCAGAGAGAAGGTGTCGCCATGCCAGTGAATGACGGTGAGTCCCCGGCCGAACACCTCCCGCAGACCGGGACTGAGGCCAGGATCGGGAATGATGGGCCACCAGCCGATTTCTTTTTCGACATTGGCCGTAATCCGCCCCCCCAGGACATCGGCAATGAGCTGGGCCCCGAGGCAGACGCCCAGCACCCGGCTGCCCTGGTTGATGACTTTGGCAATAAAGTCCTTCTCTCTCTTAAGCCAGGGGAATTTATTCTCCTCGTAGATATTCATGGGGCCGCCCATGACAATGAGCCAGCCGATATCGCCGGGGTCAGGCAGGGGCTCATCGTTAAAGAGACGGGTATTGGTGATGGCAGCCCCCTGCTGCCTGGCCCAGGTTTCAATACTGCCCAGGCCCTCAAAGGGGACATGCTGCAAATAATGTATCTTCATGTTGTGGCTTCCTTTTTGTTACATGGTCATTTTGATATCCAGAACCGGGGTCTTGTCCATGGCGTCTAAACCTCGTACCGTGATTAGATTTTGTTCGATAGCCAGCACTCGCAGCTGGGATAGAGCGATGGGGTTGGGACGCACAGGGCTGCGGGTGGCGAAGACTCCCCGTATGGGGCGGTTTGTGTCACCCCTGGGGTGAACCCGGAGAATATCACGCCGGGCCTGGTTGAACCAGAAGAGAACCAATATGTCATCACCGGCCCTTATACCGTCTAATCCCTGGATATATCGGGGGTATAGCTCAATAATACCCTCTTCTGAGGATATATCGTAATTTCTCGGGGTCTCCCGGCGGAGTTGGAGATCGCAATGGAGGATACCTATGGGAGTTATGGTTATATCGGTCATGATTTTTCCTCTGTTGTCTGGGCTGAAGCTGACTGGTATCTCCTTCAAAAGTCAAGGAAAATTATAACTGAGCGCCTTAAGATTAAGCATTAAATTATTTGTTTTTTTGAATTAAAATTTGACATAGAGCTTAATAACTTTATACAATTTTTGTGACTATTCAGCCGGGGAAGCAAACTACCATTAATCCTGCCGGTCAACTATTCTGGAGTATGCCATATTCCGAACATTTTGCCTATGGACTTTGGCACATCCCGGCTTAGTTTTATCAGGATCAGGCCGGGCCCTGAGTATTGTTTTTAAACTGATTTTAATTTTCTGGATTGTGAGGTTGATATGACCGCTTTGGAACACCGCGAAAAAAACACGGAGAAGATGACTAATGATGGTATCAGGGCTATATTTGAGCCCGTTTCGGTGGCTGTGGTGGGGGCCTCGCAACGACTGGGCAGTGTGGGGCGGGCGGTGTTTAAAAACCTCCTTGAGGGCGACTTTTCCGGGGTGCTTTATCCGGTGAATGTCAAGGGCGGTTCAGTATGCGGGGTGGCGGCTTACAGGAACCTGGCCGAAATTCCGGGGCCGGTGGAATTAACAGTGATAATTGTCCCCGCCCCTCTCGTGGCGGGAGTGGCCAGAGAAGCTGGAGAAAAGGGCGCTCGGGGGATTATCGTTATCTCGGCTGGTTTCCGGGAGGTGGGTAAGAGCGGGCTGGCCCTGGAAGAGGAGTTGACCGCGGTCTGCCGGGAATATGGGATCAGTCTCGTGGGGCCCAACTGCCTTGGGGCGATTAATACCGATGCGGCTTTTGGCTTAAACGCCAGCTTTGCCCGCCGCCCGCCTTTAACCGGCAATATTGGTTTTATCAGCCAGTCC